>NZ_CP168134.1:0-17072 GCF_041956845.1 Peribacillus sp. RS7 | reverse complement strand
CTTGTGGGCCTTGGAATCCTAATCCTTGAGGGCCTTGGAATCCTTGAGCACCAGTAGCACCTTGTGGGCCTTGGTCTCCTTGTGGGCCTTGGAATCCTAATCCTTGAGGGCCTTGGAATCCTTGAGCACCAGTAGCACCTTGTGGGCCTTGGTCTCCTTGTGGGCCTTGAACGCCTTGAGGTCCTTGAACGCCTTGAGGTCCTTGATCACCTTGAGGACCTTGGTCGCCTTGGAACCCTTGAGGTCCTTGAACACCCTGAGCTCCTTGATCGCCTTGCGGTCCTTGAACGCCTTGAGGACCTTGGTCGCCTTGGAACCCTTGAGGTCCTTGAACACCCTGAGCTCCTTGAACGCCTTGAGGACCTTGGTCGCCTTGGAACCCTTGAGGTCCTTGATCCCCTTGAGGTCCTTGAACGCCTTGAGGACCTTGAACACCTTGAGGACCTTGGTCGCCTTGGAACCCTTGAGGTCCTTGAACACCCTGAGCTCCTTGATCCCCTTGCGGTCCTTGAACGCCTTGAGGACCTTGGTCGCCTTGGAACCCTTGAGGTCCTTGAACACCCTGAGGTCCTTGAACACCCTGAGCTCCTTGATCCCCTTGCGGTCCTTGAACGCCTTGAGGACCTTGGTCGCCTTGGAACCCTTGAGGTCCTTGAACACCCTGAGCTCCTTGATCCCCTTGCGGTCCTTGAACGCCTTGAGGACCTTGGTCGCCTTGGAACCCTTGAGGTCCTTGAACACCCTGAGCTCCTTGATCCCCTTGCGGTCCTTGAACGCCTTGAGGACCTTGGTCGCCTTGGAACCCTTGAGGTCCTTGAACACCCTGAGCTCCTTGATCCCCTTGCGGTCCTTGAACGCCTTGAGGACCTTGAACACCTTGTGGTCCTTGAACGCCTTGAGGACCTTGAACACCTTGTGGTCCTTGATCCCCTTGAGGACCTTGAACGCCTTGGTCGCCTTGGAACCCTTGAGGTCCTTGAACACCCTGAGGTCCTTGAACGCCTTGAGGTCCTTGATCCCCTTGCGGTCCTTGAACACCCTGAGGTCCTTGAACGCCTTGAGGTCCTTGATCCCCTTGCGGTCCTTGAACACCCTGAGGTCCTTGAACGCCTTGAGGTCCTTGATCCCCTTGCGGTCCTTGAACACCCTGAGGCCCTTGAACGCCTTGCGGTCCTTGATTACCTTTTTTATCAGCAGGTACGTTTACATTCACTTCAACGTTTTGTTCTACCTTTTGCTCCTGTTTAGATGAGCATTTACATTTACTATGTCCACAATCCTTACATTTTTTATGATCGCATTTGCATTTATCGTGGCCGCATTCTGAACATTTTTTATCCTTTTTATCCTTACTCAATTTTTTCACTCCTTTTCCAAGACATTACTTCTATCTTATGGAACTGGCATTAAATTGGATTGGACAAGCATCTATGAAATGGGTGCCACGCCCCATTACCATAAAAAACCATTACCCTTATTCAACTAAACTGTCCCGATAGTTGAATAAGGGTATTTTTTTTCTCTAATTCGAATGTATGATAATATAAATTATCATACATTCAAAACCTTTATTTCATTGACTTTTTTCGTTCGTTCTCTTTATATTGAAATAAGAGAAAAAATCGTACATTCAAATCGTTGGTACATAAGGGTTTGGAGGAAGAAAGGTCGATGAAGATGACACAACCAAAAGATGTGCAGCCGATTCGGGATCAGCAGCAGTTGGAAGATATGAAATGGGCGCTGAAGCGCCATTGTTCGGAGCGTGATTACATCCTATTTGTCGTAGGCTGTGAGACCGGCCTACGCGTCGGGGACCTACTCAAGCTCACCACAAAGCAGATCCTGGACCTTAAAGGCAAACAACACAAGATTCTCCGGGTCAAAGAAGGCAAAACGCAAAAGATTCGCGACATGTATATCGCGAATTGCTTCGAAGAGGTCTTTGCGTACGCCCAAAGCGTCTCGAGTCCCTATTTATTCCCGTCCAGGAAGGGAGAACGCCCCATTACCCCTACCCAGGCCTACAGGCAGCTAAATAAGGCCGCAGAGTTCGCTGGGGTGGAACATGTCGGCAACCATACTTTAAGAAAAACGTTTGGTTATTGGTTTTACAAAGCGACCAAGGATATTGCGATGTTGCAACGGATCCTGCATCATTCCCATCCATCCGTTACCCTACGGTATATTGGGATTACAGAAGAAGAAACCCACAATGTATTAAAATCATTTAGTGTATTTCATTCATGAAGATGGAATCCTGTCTTGAAGGTTTTGTATCTAATTAGATTCAATAGTCTTTAAGCTAAGGTAGACTGCCCTAAGCTATACATAAAATCCAAAAAAAACCACTACCTGTTTGATAGTGGTTTCTTTAAACTTGGGTTATTTTTCTAATTACATCATCGTATATCCTTTGAAGATGTACTTTTTCATTAATATCACTCGTAATTTCATTAACTCTGTTTAAAAATTCTATTAAAGTTAGGGTGTTATTAACTATTGAGTCATTTTCTCTAAGCATCTTTGCTTTTCTCTTAGTATCCTCGGTAAATTTTAATTGAGATCTAGATATTTTGTTAAAAAGATAATGAATAGCATCCGGGGATAACTTTTTAATGTTCTTTAATTCCGTAATATACTTCAACATATTTTGCTTATGGTGGTCAAGATCGAAAATATTATCAAGTTTATTTTTTACAGAATCAACTTTTAAGCTGTGTGTTACTTTAATTAAAGGATCCTCTAATTCTGGCATGGCTGCTAAAGAAGATGTTCCGTCATCTATACGATAGGATACTTCAAAGGTAAATCTCTTTTGACGTATTTCTCCATTTGATACGAATACCCGAAAATAAACATCACCGACTCCCTCGATATGAAAAGGGATTTCTTCTTCAAAGAAAATTGAGATATCTGAATCACTTAGGCTCCCATCAGTAGCTACAGTAAATATATTACCGGTAATTTTCGAATAATTGTGGAGAGCTAATAAGCTTAAATAAAGCACTAAGTGATTATCATAATTCTTATAGGCTAAAGAAGTTACTCCTCTTAAGACCCATTCATCGTTATATCTTAGAAACCGGTACTGTCTTTTTAAATCAGGGAACCTTTCAAAAAGGGTTTCTAATGCTGTTGATAATATATCAATGGTTTGTTTTTTTGTAGAAAATCCATAGAATCCTTCTAGAGAAAATACATCATTAAGAAAATCAGTAGTGAATTTATAAACTCCTCGAGCTTCTAAGTTATCTATAGTGTGGAACTTTAAAGAAATATTATAATTCGGCTCAATAAATCCATTAAAAGTCATATCTTTTAGAGATTCTACTAAATCCATTTTTTCATTATCGACTTCTTTAAAAATATCCAACAGCTCTTTACTACCTTTTACTTTAATTTCATCAGTTAAAGAACCATAGGACTCCAAAGGAAATGCATCTCGTATTTCAATATCCAATTCATTATTATTTCTTATAAGATTTTTTAAATCTATTAAATTAGCACTTTCAGAACTTACATTTGTTAATTTCTGATAGAAATACTTCATGAATTGCTCCTCTCTCTTTTTTACAATCTCTTTATTGTATATTATATCATTTTTGGTAAAAAATACCCAAAATATAATTTGTTAACATAAACTCCCTTTATCGGTATTTCCAAACATCTCCAGAGGAAGTTACATCAAAATAGGCCCCTTTGGAACCAAGGGGTTTGTCGTCTTTCACTAATCCAGATATGGAGCTGTACAAAAGGTACTACAACAGTACAAAATTATAAATTAAATAAAAAAGGAAGCCTAGGCTTCCTTTTTTATGCTCAGACGCAGCATTGGAACTGCGGATTTCATGTATTATTATTTTTTCTACTTTTTGATTATTGATTTTGCTTTCTTACTTTCTGAGCATTTGTTTCACTTGCGAACTCAGTTTCAAATTGACCAGCGTTTTATTTAAAGTTACCTGCTTGATTTTCTTTTATCATCTGAAATCACCTCCACGATAGTAACATAACTATCATCGTGAGGTAGTATCTACTTTAAGAAAAATAGTCAGCCCAATATCAGCCCACCTGAGAAAAATCAGGTATCCCACGTCAGCCCACCTGTATAGAATTCATGTACCCATTAAAACACTAGGCTTTGCCTAGGACCACAACTTATTTGGGGACAGTTTTTCCTTATGCTCTTTCTTCTTCTTGGGGTCCCACCAACATTTTGACGTAAAACCCACGCTAATACATTTTTTGGTAGAATAAATAGGTGTTTTAGTAGAATTATTTAAGGAGTTGTATAGGCCTATGAAAACAAACGACATGGCCCTTTTTTATCAAAATCTAGGAATTGACAGGAGTAATCCACCAGAGTATCTACTGAAAAAAATGAATGATTGGCCAAAATTTGAATCATTCTGTTGTACTAAGACTGAAGTAGAAAAATTGGTTAATCCTCAACAAATCTTTAGTACATTTCACTCTAAATACTCAGAGTATTCAGTTATAGAAGCTTTTGAAAGGTCTAATCAACCTGAGCGCTGTAGTATGTTTCTAGAGAATCCCGAGTACTTTTTTAAATATATGACAAGTACTCCAGAGCAACGTAGAGAGATGAATGGGCGTGGTCTAGGATCCAATACAATTACCCTCAAGGAATATAAAGAGAAATTTTATATTGTTGACGGGAACCATCGTGTGCTATTTGCAAAGGTCGCTGATATTCCACTTGTTTATGCTGAAGTAACAGTCTATACCCCTGATCCTAAAAGAACTAATTTGTTTAGAATAGCAAAAGAAATGGGAATAATTTTAGATGATTATGTGTTAGATTCTGAATCTGCTGCGGCATACTTTGCAGATGAATTGGACGATAATTCATATTGTAAACCATTTAAAACGTTTGAAAACTTACAGGAGGTAGAAGTTTTTCTGCTAGAGGAACAAAAGATGCTAGCAAGGGTTCAAGTGAATGAATCTAGTGAGTCCAAATTTAGACGAATAATTAATTGGATTTTCTCCAGATAGATGACCTCCTAATTTTTTCATTTTGAATTAAAACAAAAACATTACTTCAGAGCGAAAGGAACCCACTTAAAAATAAAGTAAGATGAATTTCTATGAAAAGATGAAAAGGGAGGGAAAATATGAAGAAAGAAAAAGCTGATTTTCTTGAAGTTAATGAGCTCTTAAATCGGGTTGAAAAACAGCATGAAGAGCTTCGCAAACTAACTGGCGAAGGCGAACCTTATCAACACTTAACGAAACAAAAACACGTAACTGTTTATACCGATGATAAAAAAGCTATGAAGTTCTGGGAAGAGTGAGAAAAGAGAGAAGAGCATAAGGAAAAACTGATATCACCAAGGGTGATATCCTAGGCAAAGCCTAGTGTTTTATATGATATCGTTAATTTCTTTCAGGTGGGCTGACATGGGGCGCCTGATTGATATAGGTGGGCTGATGTGGGTCTTAAATGATAATAAAAAAACAGTTAGTTAGTGATATCACTAAATGTTAATCAATGTCCCCTTTAGGTCCCCCTACGTTCGACCAATGTCCCCTTTGCGTCCCCCTATTTTATTGAATGTTATTAAAAAAAAGAGAAGGAAACCTTCTCTTTTTTTTTACTTTTTTATTGGTTTTTTCGACGAAACTTAGCGATGTTGTTCGCAGTTACACCAAAATAAACCACTTGGGAGCCAAGGGGTTTATCGTCTTTCACTTTTATGGTTTATGTATGATTTTATTCAGCTAAAAAAGGATATTTTCTCTAAGTCCTCTTCCGATATCGGCCCCGCCTACGCCAGATACTATGACAGCCACACATGCCATCCAACCTATTGTTATTATAACAGAAAGCGCTTACATTTCCAAGGATTACTAGAAAACAATTGGACTCTTATTCTACGATTTAGTGTTGCATGGTTGTTCATCTTAGTAGTTTCTCCAGAAGGCTAGCTATGCAATCTATCGCCGGGGGGGGATTCATTTTCCTTTTTTAAAGGAATCGAGATCACAAACTAAAGATCTAGAACATTTGAAAGACATTGGCTAGAACTGAACAGGGATTTATGGTGTAAGGTTATTTGGTAATTCCGTTTGAAATATCGGAGGGAATTCACACCAGAATGTAGAATAGGTGAATTTAGAGTGATATCAGTGTGAAGGGAATGTGAAACATGAAAATCAAGGAAATATTGGACGACCTATTGATAACCGGAAATACCATAGCCAAAATCGCAAAAGAGAAAGTTCATATTGGTGAGAAGAAATTAAAAGAAGCTTTACACAATGCTGGATACGAGTATCGAAACTCTGGTCAAAAGGGATGGCACTATATAGGTGAAGGGGAAGAACCTCTTTATACATCAGTGTTTGAGTTCATCAAATCGAAGAATAGTCACCCTAAGGTGAAACAGACTACACCTATACATGCATTCAATGTGAATCAAAGTTCACACGACACGAAAAAGGATTCACATCCTATTCCCCTCGATGTGAATAGCGTACGAACTCAAGATAAAAGTTCGATTCACACAGAATTCACACCAGAAGAAAGAGCGATTCTTAGAGATTTAATAAGAGGATATGTTCTTAACGACCAGCAAGATAGTCATGGAGATGACTTGTATCAAAGGGTAGTGACTTTAGAAAAAGGCAAAAAGGTACGGAAGACGATTGTCATAAATGAGGAAGTTGGGGCTTTGCTGGATAGCTTCGCAGACCAACAGAAATTCAATAAATCCGATCTTATTGAAATTGCTATCCTCGATTTGGTTAAAAAGTACAAATAAGTGCCCTTCTCCAATACATGCTGCTACTTTCTTAGAACATTTGGGGCATGTCAGTATCTCCACCTTATTTTCCATAACAGAAAAACGAGAAACTACATATAAGGTTCTTAAAACCCCTTAAAAGGCCCATTTTGACGTTTTTATTTTTTTGTTAGTTTTAATACTTGAAAAAAATTTAAACACCTGTAAAGGCCGTTTAAATTTCTCTACCTTTATAAAATCGTGCAACAGGCATGTAAACACGCAAAAAATATGTACTGGTGGCTTATTATTGAGAATTATTAATTACTGGTTGAAAAAACGTCTAAAGGAAGCTCCGAATATGTCCGATCCATTAGTCTCTTAAAAGTACCTGTGAAATAACGAACCAGATTGGTTTTTACTCTTCCTCTTTTATAGCCTCTAATGGATTGTTTAAAGGCGTTTATAGCTGTATATGTAATGGTTTCTTGTTCGACTATGTGTGAAATGGCTTTCGTATCAAGGAAAACACTTTTCCAAAAATCTTCAATCATGGCTGCATGATCAAAGAAAGGCTTAACAGCCTGGACAAATTCTTTAGGAACATAAGAAGCCGTAAAAGTAGAATCTAAATCAACATCCTTACGTATATTTAAGTTCTTTTTCTTGCTAGTTTCTAAAAGATTAATAGTTTCCCTTTCGGAATTGGAGGATTCGCCCTTACTGCGGCAAGGCTTCTCTTGATTCTCGCAATACGTCAATTTTCTCTTTTTTAATACTTCAATTGTGTTGAAAATATAGACATTATGTCCTTTTCCACCTTTAGATTTCTTCGTATTTTCGATGGATACGATACCTAAATCTTTTGCTTTTCTTAGCATCCGTTCAAAAGTGGATCGGCTTACCCCAAACCCATTCAATTTTTCATTGATGGCTTTTACTAGCGTTCCGATCTTGGCGTTGGCTACACCTGCATATTTTGCGGAGAATCGGACCAGGCGTTTGAACGCGACTAGTTCTCCTTTAGTGAAATCTTTTTTATGCTCGGCTAGGAACATTTCAATCGTGTTGTTAAATTCCTTTATGCTGCTAAACTTGCTGTAGTCTTTAAAATTTTCGATTCTGCCTGCTACTAACATAATATTTCCTCCTTAGAGGACAATAAAAAAGACACTGCTCCCGATAAAGATTAAGGGAAACAGCGTCTTTTTTATTGTGTCTAAATAGAAAGAAACAATATTTTTTCCTTGAAACTGAAAGTAATATACACTAGAATAAGTGATATAACTTTATTAGTAACAAAGAACTTCGACAAGTGTTTTCCCTAGGGCAATTAGGGGGAACGGTTTAAGGGTATGGGGATACCACTTAGACACGTTGAGGTTCTTTTTTTCGTCCATATTTTGTTATGGTTAATTATCCAACAATTGCTACCAAAAAACAAGTAAATTTGATAGTTTATGAGTCTCTTACGCTATAACTTAAAACATAGAAAAAGGAAAATCCTATAGTCTTCTACTGATTTTATAGTTATTTATTATGTACTGTCCTTGTGTTTTTATGAATGACAGATAAGGTTAGTGATGATTTGTGTAATGATAGTAATAAAAGCATGTATAAAACACCCTAATTTAACTTGATTAACTTTAATGGCCTATCCCTCAATCACTCCATTATCTTCTAATTTGGCAACTCTAGATGCAGCTGCTTGACCAGTCAACATCGTGATTCGACTGTTTTTGGATAGTTCATATAAGATACCCAGTATTATCTAAAATTTATTCAAATCCTTTCATTTATCAAGTCAAACGGCCAAAAGACTTGATTTTATATGTGTACTCCAATTAAATTTCCAGATACATGACTTTTAAGTTGTTTTTATATTCAATTCGCTTACATTAACTGTATGATGCTACCGATTAATGGAACACCTATTAAACAGTTACATTTGTTGTCTATTTACAATAAGTTACTTATATGGAAGAATGGATATTTAATATAGTTTATACCATTTTTTGAAACAATTTATTACTACTAACGTATTACATTATTAAGATAATAAAAAAGTAAGAAGGGGCTGTAATTTATTTATGAATTTAAATTTAGTATTAATTATATTATTTATTGTTTCTTTATTGTTAAATGTATATCTTTATTTCCAACTAAAAAGATATCATTTAAATGACAGTGCTTATAAAGCTAAATGGCAAACTTTAATGGGACTTCATAATCCAATAAATCTACTTTTATGGTTTATTCTTAGTATAACCGTATTCTTAGGGTTAATAGGTTTGTTATCTGGAATTCTATAAAACTTTTATTCTTCTGTGATTCATATAAAAAAACACCGTTTAAAAGAACGGTGTTTTTTTATATAACATTATTAGAATGATGAAACACCTGTAATCAAATAATTCAATGAAACTTTTGCATTCAAATCATAATTTATAGAACCTTGTCCTAAAACACCATATTTCACTCTATATCTTGCTTGTGCTGGTTTTTTAGATGCTTCTTGGGCATTAAGAATTGAAAGTGTGTCTGAACTCACAGTAAAAGGCGGGCTAACAAGACACCATTCATCATAAGCTTTTGTAATTTTACTATAAGAGATAGAAGTATCTGGGCGAGTAACATTTATATAGTATCTTAAATTTATAACCCCAGTGGTCCAAAAAATTTTAAAAGTACTTTTCCCTTTTTTTATTGGTTGTGTTCCCATGGTTGTCATTCCGGACTCTTTATTTTGTACTGGTTCAATTCCCAAAGTACCTACATAATCTCCACTTTCATCATAAATATCTTTTTCTTGCGGTCCATTTTTAGTTAAATCAAATTTGGCTGAAGCATCTAGTGGCTCTGGTAGAGCTTCTGCTTTAGATTCATTAATTGAAACTAAAAAGATAATAGCAAATAAGGTAATAATTGAGACTAAAAATTTCTTCATACTTTTCTCCCTTTTTAACGTTAATTTTAGAACTTTATTATCATATCATAAAAAGGAATAAATGTTATATTTTTCTATAACTGTTTTTTTGGATATTTAATGTAAAAATAATGAAAAAGTAAAGTTTTAATGTTATGTAAATATGAAAGAACGAAAAAGAGGCTCAAATTTTTTAAAATAAACCATACAGTTCATATGTACAGATCTATAACCCAAATGTATTCAATATCAATAAAAAAGGCCACCGATTGGTGGCCTTTTTTATCAGACTAAAATTCTATAACACTCACTTAACTCAAAATATTATCCTTATTATTATTTAACCTTTTTAGTAATTCAATAATTTCGCTGTTTTGTTCTACTTGCTTTTTGGATGATGATTTTAAGTTTAACATTAAAGAAACAAGCCACCAAATTAATAATATAAAAGGAATTATAAGTATGTATGGAAGAATAGTAGTAATAATTGTAATGAAAGTTGTCACAATATCAATCTCCTTTTTTAATAAATTAAATACACCTATAATAAACAACCACTTTACCATTATATGGACAAAACGTATAGTATACCATGAATCAGATGAACTATTATTAAATTTAATGTTTTGAACACTCTCCTTTTCTGAGTTTCAGAATAAAGATTTCACAAGACGTGTTCACATAATTGTAATTTTAAGAAGTTAGCTAAAAAGCCAAATCCTTGATACATCTGGGTTTGGCTTCCTTTCATTTTTTATCGATTATGCATAATTTTATACATTATTGATTTATCAACGTTTTCCTCTTCCAACAGTTCCGGGAACTAAACGGAGATCCATTTGCTCTTTTTTTCTTGAAGTATGAGAAAGTAAATTATTAGAGTGTGGAGAAATACGATGTTTGTTAATGGAATATTATTTCGCTTTGATGTGAAAGTTAATTTGTTATCAACGGTTTTTCGAGCTAAATAGAAACTGAAAATAAACTAGTTTACATAAAGCCCCTTACCGGAAGTTCTATAGTAAAAAAAGGTAATTCAGCAAATGCACTCCGAAATTTTGCAGGTTAGGGCATGTCGCTAAGCCGAAGATACTCAAAACAAAGTTGAATTTGAAACCATATCCAGTATTTTAAAATATCTTATTAACTGGAAAAAATGGTAAACAATCATATACTTCATTCCATTTTTGGGTTACATTGGTACACTCCTAATGATACAGCTTCTTATTATAAAATGAATTCAGCTAAAACAGGTGGAACAGCTTATGCAAAGGGTTCAAAGTTATATGGAGTAAATGTTGTTGGACAACCTGTTGGTTATCAAAAGTCAGTAACATACACTATTAAATTTTAGCATTAAGAAAGGGGAATTAGTATGGGTACCACAGAGTCTAGTATTAATTGGTTTGATACGGTATATCAAATTGGCTTTATAGCTCTTGTAATTGCAATAGGATTTCTTATATACAAAATCATCAAAATTAAGAGAATGAATAAACCTAAATAACTTTAATAAAAAAACACCTCGATCTTATCGGGTGTTTTTTTATTAAAACCTTTTCTCCGGTTTTAGTAACGGTAACACGGAGGTCTAAACGGAGTTTCTTTGTTCACTTTCCGATAAGTCGAGCAAAGAAACCCTTTTTTTGTTTACCTGGGTTAGTATCCGGGTTTTCGTTAGCAGCTGCTATTAAATTTTTCTGTTCCTTGGCTTCTTTAATGGCTTTTGTTAATTGATCATCACGCTCGACACTTCCCCTTTCAAACTTTTGAAGCTGTTCGACTAAGGCTTTATTAAAGTTTTCTTGATTCTCCAAGTGAGTCTTTATTTCTTGATTTTCTTCCCTAAGTAAGGCTAATTCTTCACGCATTGCCTTTAATTCTTCCGCAATCATTTCCCCTGCTTTCTTTTCGGGTTCAGGTTTGAATGATTCTCCACCAGTAGCAAAATAATGTTCAATTTGCTTCATTGACCAATTTTGTTCACGGTGAAGAGCTTGTATCTCTTTGAAGCGTTCTATTCCTTCACGCTTATAGACGTTATATCCGTTGTCGTTCTTTACATGAGGGATATATTGACGCAGCTCTTTAAACCAGTTTCTAATGACATTTGGAGTTTCGTCTATGAAACTTGCGACTTCTTTTACGGTAAATCCTTTATCCAAGTTTTCATTATACTTTTCCTCACCTTGATTTTCGCTTTTATTCAAGTTTCCTACCACCTTTCTAATCTGGATCTAAACATGGTTAAGTTGGATAAATAGGGTGGATAAGCAAATTTATAAAGGATTTTATCTATCTCTAAGAGCTATGTATTTATTAATTTATTAATTAATTATGATCCTGGTTAAATCCTGCCATGTATCTAAGTATAAATGAAAATTCCAAGTTTTATAAACAAAAACGTAAGGTATTGAAAAAGGGTTAGGAATTGTAATTACAATTCCTAACCCTTTTTTTATTGGTATGCCCTGTTTTGTCGTTATAACAAATAGTGTGGGAAAAAGTCTGGACACTATTTGCGTTTTGTGATGTGAACATATCACAAATATATTCTATCGTACTAAATGATAGAATATATAAACTTAAAAGGAAAAGTAAATGAATTCTAGTTATAGGACAGGCTCAGTGGTACATATATACACTTACTACCGCAGTAACCTATACTTAGGTTTTAACGTTGTAATCCTTGCCAATAGGGAGTTTCTATAACTGTATTTAGCTTATACAATAATGGGAAAGGGGGAATTACACGATGCTCACCTCTCGTGATAAACGAATCCTTGAGGCTTTGACACTTTTTCGTTGTATGACTAGAGACCAAATTAAAAATCTATTTTTCAGAGATCTTAAAAACCCTGTTACAGCAGCAAATTCTGTTTTAAAAAGACTCAGAAGAGATAACTATATAGAAGCAAATACACAATGGAAACCTTATACTTATTTTCTTAATCCTTCGACAGTAAAGAAACATTCACAAAAAATTAGCCATTATTTAGCCATTGTAGACTTTTATATCGAGTTATGTGAATTTGAGACGCCCACTTTATTCCATGTTGAGCAAAGGTATGGATCCAGTTTTATGCAGCCAGATATCTTTATGGTATGGAAAAAACGTTCATTCTTTGTAGAAATCCAAAGATCTAGGTATACTACCGGGTTAATGGAAGAAAAATTGGAACGATATATGAATTATTTCAGGTATAAAGGATGGTACTCTCAATCTTCTGAATACGCAGATCAAAACTTTCCTTCTGTTTGGATTGTTTCAAAATCACCATATCATGTAAACATAGATGGTATTAACATTATTCAGACCTCAAATGTAAAATCATTTTTACAGAAGCTTATTTCGCACAAAGAATTATAAGTTATGTAATATATATATGAATAATTGTAGTTATATGCCAAAAAAATGTGAAAATTTTGCTTGTAATGCCAACTCATTAAGGATAAGTACAAAACTCCTGCTAAGTCGTATAAAATCAAATCATAGAGGTTTAAAACAAGGAGGGGGAGGGGATTAGTGGACAAAATTAAAGAACTTAGAACAAAACATGGAGATACATTAAAAAATCTAGCTCAAAAAATTAACTACGACTATAGTTATCTTTCTAAAATAGAAAGAGGAATGAATACTCCTTCTTTATCATTATTAAAGAAAATTGCTGATGTTTATGAGGTAGACATTACATATCTTATAAAGATTGAGAATAAGTATACCCCTGCTGAGCAAAGATTTATGCATGATATGGATACTAATTTGGAAGACCTTGCTAAAAAGTATAACTTAATTCTTGATGGGCAAGAAATCACTCCAAAGGAGATGGAGTTTATGATTGACGTGATCCGAAAACTACGTTCTACATTTCAAAAGGATAAGGACTAATTTATTCATTCAGTATTTCAAAAGGTTTACATTTTTTTAATATATGAAGTGTATCTTTAAATTCCTCTTTATCTAATGGTACACAGTTTCCCATTACTTCAACAACCTTATTGTTATTTATCTGTGGTTTTAAAGTTGCGACAAAAAATGTATTTGTACTCTGATTTGGAACACAGTAAAAAATAACTCTTTTTCCTCCCCACGCTGCTGGATAAATTTCTTTTAATTTAACAGCTAGGTCATCACCTATAAAAGGACGGTTATCCACACTTTTCCCTACAAACTCATCTCTTGTTGTGTTGAGTGCCTTGAGTAATGGCGAAGTTACATCTGTATATATAAACGTATTTCTCTTCCTTATAAAGGAAAACCTCATTTCTCCATGTGAATCTTCGTATTCTTCGATGACTTTATCAAAAAGAGAAATCAAATTAATTTTATTTTCCACATCTATCTCTCCTTTGTTTTTCTCACTTTATTATAGAGGTTCTTAAATCCATTAGGAATTGTTATATATATAAAATTAACGTTAAGACGGTGAAGTGACACGAGACATTATCGACCGATCCCAAAAGGCTTTGTTCATAAAATCAAGAGTTCATTCCGTTTTACTCTGGTACCTCATAGTGAACAATGCAATCGAGTTAAGTATAATAGAACGGTTCCCTTGAAATAGGAATCAAATTTGAACAAACCGACCAATAAAGGTCGGCTTTTTTTATACTATTTTTATCCAAAGGCGCCATAGGAGTAACGGCGCCGAAACGAAATAGGAGGTACATAAATTGGTTACTACATGTTATGCTCTAATTTGAAAAATGACTGCACTATTACAATTACAATTTATGAGTACTTTTATATTGGCTAACTTGATGAATCTGCATTTTTTATTGTGCGATTTCTTTTCACTTAATCCTTCAACGTCCGATTTACCTCCTTTACCTCTCCGCGGTAAATATCTGACTCCTTAAATCCGCAATGTGATCTCTGCTTGTTTTTCCTCAGATGTCGCCTCAATCTCTTCTTCCCGTTGTTCAACAGAGAATAGGTATTTAAAAAATGTTCTGTTATTAAAAATCAGATGTTTTTTATTTTAGTCCAATCCTAATTAATTCAAGATTCATAGGATACAGTAACGTTTTTTATAGGAGGATAAAAAATTGGGTGAGGACAAAAAGAATAAAAAATGTAAGGATTGCGGACATGGTAAATGCAAATGCGATTCAAAAAAATGTAAGGATTGCGGACATAGTAAATGCAAATGCGATTCTAAACAAGAACAAAAGGTAGAACAACACGTTAAAGTGGAAGTAAACGTACCTGATAATGATAAAAAAGGTAATCAAGGACCTCAGGGTGTTCAAGGACCTCAAGGTGCACAAGGACCTCAGGGTGCTCAAGGACCTCAAGGTGCACAAGGACCTCAAGGTGCTCAAGGACCTCAGGGTGCTCAAGGACCTCAGGGTGTTCAAGGACCTCAAGGCGCTCAAGGACCTCAGGGTGCTCAAGGGCCTCAAGGTACTCAAGGACCTCAGGGTGTTCAAGGACCTCAAGGCGCTGGAGCAAGTACTATCTATTTAGCTTCAGATGACGCACTTCCCAACAATCAATTCTTTGGACTAGGTGTAGATGACCCAGATCCTACACGAACAAATGTAGTTATAGCACAGACATCAACTATTACAGGTTTCGTTTTCAGTATCCGTGATGAACCGTTAACCGCAGCGCAATCGATAACAGGTACGATATTTAGAAGCACCGATTGTGGTGTTACTTTTGTCAACACAGGCATTAGTGTAACGATAACAGGACCAAATCCAGGCAATTGTTGTGGATCTACAACAGCTAGTTTAGTTGTCAACCAATGCGATCTATTAACTGTACAGGTCACTAGGGTCGGATCAGGGGCAGCCTTAGAGGAGGGTGCAGCAGCCACCATCTTATTATCTACCCCTTAATGCCGGAAAAGTGAATCTCTAACGTACGCTATGGTAAAAAGTCGTGAATATTTAATTTTTTTGGTAACAAAGGGTTTTAAGTTGCGTTGGTGTGAACGACACCGTAGCTACTGGGGTACCGTTTTTCGCTTTTACACTGTTGATGGCATTCTATTGTAATCTACTCGACATCAATGGTCCAATTGTATTTACTGGCACGGCTTATCCAGTATAGGGAACGATAAGCCCAGATATCATGTCTGCAAATAGGCATTTGAAGTAAATAGAAAAAACCTTTGTTTGCAAGATAAACAAAGGTTTTTTCATGTTTTTAGTTCTTATATAGTTTTCCACAATATAAGAAGGATTTTTTTCTCTAATTTGAATGTATGATAATGGGAAGAATCATACGTTAAAAAGGCCGCCAATTGGCGGCCTTCTTATGGCTTCCACTATTAATGGATACCCGCACAGGCTTTCTAAATTCGAAAATGAATATTTTTTTGATTACTTTTACCTTTGATCACTAATTGAAGCATTACTATTATTATCAGCTAGTTCTGTTAAAGGGTCGTATGGAGGACCTATTATTGTTCCAACCAATAGAGCTATATCAACGGCATTTATTGGACTTCCCCATGAGTTTCCTGAAAATTGGAATATAGCCTGGTCAACAACAAATCCTCTTGTGTTATAAACGACATTATTAATAATATGTCCATTCGTACTTGGATTCAAATAAGAAGGTTGACGGAGAGAATGAAAGATGTTATTTCGGACTAATAGATTAGTCATATTACCAGCTTGAGTTACAAAACCGCGGTTTACTACCCAACCACTAGATGGCCCTGCTTGTGGTGGTCCAAAAATAACATTGTTGATAATGTTGTGATTAGTCCCTCCAATTTGAATAAACTCAACAGCATATGGATTATCACTAGTTATAGTCAATCCATCAATTGTTACTCCGTTTCCGGTGACTGTAAAGAGGATGACCGCTGCTTGCAGGCTAATTAATGTACCAGGATATCCTTTTAGGGTAATGTCTGCTTTATTAATTGATAATGTCGTAGAAATTGGATATGTTCCGGCTAAAACATGAACAGTTCCTGTTGGTAATACAGCCGTTATCCCTTCTTGAATTGTTCCGAATGGACTGGCTTGTGTACCATCTCCACCAACTGCCCCTGCTTTAACAAACACTTCAAATGGATTTGATTCAATCGAACCTGTTGCTCCTTGAGTACCTTGCGGTCCTTGTGGACCTTGGAATCCTAATCCTTGCGGGCCTTGGAATCCTTGAGCACCAGTAGCACCTTGTGGGCCTTGGTCTCCTTGTGGGCCTTGGAATCCTAATCCTTGAGGGCCTTGGAATCCTTGAGCACCAGTAGCACCTTGTGGGCCTTGGTCTCCTTGTGGGCCTTGGAATCCTAATCCTTGAGGGCCTTGGAATCCTTGAGCACCAGTAGCACCTTGTGGGCCTTGGTCTCCTTGTGGGCCTTGGAATCCTAATCCTTGAGGGCCTTGGAATCCTTGAGCACCAGTAGCACCTTGTGGGCCTTGGTCTC
>NZ_CP168136.1:0-192986 GCF_041956845.1 Peribacillus sp. RS7 | reverse complement strand
TGCACCGTCTGATCCGTACACTTTATATCCATTATATTCAGGCGGATTATGGCTTGCTGTAATGACGATACCGGCAAATGCATTCAGTTTACGTACGGAAAAAGAGAGTTGTGGGGTAGGCCGTAATTCATCAAATACATAAGCTTTAATTCCCTTTGTTGCCAAAGTCTTGGCTGCCTCCAATGCAAATTCTGGAGACTTATGTCTTGAATCGTAAGCAATTACGACTCCTCTGGTTTTTGCCTCATTTCCAAACGATTGAATATACTCAGCAAGTCCTACAGTCGCTTTTCGTACGGTATATATGTTCATCCTATTCGTACCTGGACCAATTTCCCCTCGCATCCCCCCCGTCCCGAATTCCAAATTTTTATAAAAGGCGTCTTCAAGTGCTATTTCATCATCCTTCATTTCTTCAAGCATTAAACGCATTTCATTATCTAAATTTCTGTAACTTGTCCAAATAGAATATAAAGACTTCCAATCCATTAAAAAACATCTCCTTCCAGCCTGTATGTTTTGCTTTGTATGTCACGTCTTCGATCTTTAACCTTAGTAGACATTGTAGGCGATCAATTGAGTATGGTTTCCTAAAGTACATTTTTAGCTTCCTTGTGTAGTTCTCCATCATGCAACTGAGTTGTAGAATCGCCAAATATCCTCCCTTCCAAAGTAGGTTGATTCATTCATATTTCCAACCAGTACTTTGGAAAGAGCGTCATTTGTTCTTCATTAATTCTTTGGAAGAAGAGCGAAAATACGGCTGGTTTCGAAAAAATTCAATTGCCAAATCTTGAATAATTACAAATTTCTTTTTTAATATCGGGATCCATATCTTTTGGCAGCTGATTGATTGGAAAGAAGTGTACAGCACTTCCTTCTTTACCATCAGGTTTCAAGGTTCCTTCGATAATTTCATTTGTTGTATAAAAAGCGTTAACAGAATAGAATTGATCTCCATTTGGTAAGTGAATAAAATAGTCTACACCTGATAAAACTTTTAGAAATTGTAATCGGCCAATCGTTAAACCTGTTTCTTCTTTTACTTCACGCAATGCTGTTTCCTCTAATGATTCACCTAACTCCATTAGTCCCCCTGGTAATCCCCATACCTTTGTATCTGTTCGAAATTGCAATAAAATCTGCCCAAGTGGATTAAACACTAAAACTTTTGCACCTGTTAAAATGACTGGCCTTTTTCCCACAAGCTTACGTAAATCTTCAATATAGCCCATGTCACTCCCCTTTCTACTTAAATGATAACTATTGGGTATCCAGCTTGTTTTTTTGTTATGATAAATTTTGTTTTTAAATTTTCCTTACTTGATTTATTTTTTCTTTTTCTTTTTTTTAGTTTCCGTTTTAGTTTTTGTTTTCGTTTTAGTTTCCGTTTTTTTAGTTTTTGTTTTAGTTTCCGTTTTCTTTGTATTACCGAGAGAATATAATCTTTGTTGCTCAATAATTTGTTTGTTTACATCAAATTTTTCTTCAATGACTTTCCGTGCTCTTTCCGTATAGTCGTTCCAAATCTCTGGATGTTCTAAAAAGAATTGAATGCCTTTCGCTAACTCAATATCATTTTTTTCTGGAGCTAGGTATCCTGTTCTCTGGTGTTCAATCAATTCAGGGATTCCCGCGTGTAGAGTGGAAACGACAGGTAAACCGCTAGCCATTGCTTCTTTTAAGGCGTTAGGAATGCCTTCGATATCACCATTATTAGCTGTTTGACTTGCTAGACAAAAGATATGAGCTTTTTTTAATTCGTTCGAAACTTGTTTTGAATCCATAGCTCCTCTAAGAATCACAACATCTTTAAGGTTATATTCTGCAATGGCGGATTTAATTTTTTTCTCATCTTCACCTGCTCCAATAATATGCAGTCTAGTATTCGGATATTGTGAGTAAATCCGTTTAAATGCTTTTATGAGAGTAGCAAATCCTTTTTTGTCTACAAGTCTACCTACAGATAAAATTCTTATTTCGCCAACTGTAGGAAGAGTGCGGTTAGAATAGGGGAAAAGATCTAATTCGATACCACCATATAACACATGCATATTTTTAGCCGGAATTCCTAAACTTCTTAATCCTTCTGCAAGATATTGGCATACAGGGTAATAGTGTGCACCATGTTTATTTAATGCTGAATATCGCTTAGCATTTCTTTCGAAAATTTCTGGTCTGTCAGAACCATCACGTCCTCTAATGCTAACAATCAAAGGGATATTATATTTTTCACATATTGGCAATATCTCTTGTCCGTGTGATCCGTGATGAGCATGAATGGCTATGATATCTTGTTCTTCGAAGAATTTTTTTAGATCTTTAATTTTGTTTAAATTATAGTAGTTTTCAAAGGGGAATTCTGTACGGTTGGTATTGTCGAATGGGCCGATTACGATTGAGCGATATTGACTAATTTTTACGATTTGATTATATATAAAACGTTGATGTGTTTTGATGTTTTCACTCACAAAAAAAGCAATGGTTTTCATCCCACCTCACTCCCTTTCATAAGATATTCATATTTGCTTTTCTCGCCTGCTAATTGAACTAATAGTTCTTGATATCTAGCTAATTTTTTATTTTTTTCTTGTTCTGCAAGTTGTTTCACTTGCTTGTGAAATTCATGTAGGAACATAGAATCAGCTTTATAAATGACTTTGTATGGTAGGTCTTCAGAACAAACTTTAAAGGAGTTTTCAAACAGAGGATTTAATTTGGATAGAGGATCTTTTGTAGAATTACGAGTAAGGGACATCGTGAGAAAAACTGGCAATTGATACTCCTTAAGAACTACCACTGAAGTTTTCGTTTTTTTAGGGTTCAAATTACTTTCTCCTTTTATTAACTTACATATTTTAATATTCATTTTGCTTGCATGTAATTCACCCGTATACCAATCTCTTTTTATTTGATTTGGGGTTTTTGCTCATTATATTGAGTTGCTGTCATGTACTCTTCAAATCCACTAATATCGAATCTGTCTTCAGCAATCTTTTTCACATATGCATTTTCTAATAACAGCATTTCATAAATGGGATCGATGTTATTTTAATTTCCCCATCACCAACTCGAGGATGTATCATTTCGACAGCTAAATTTGACGGTGGTTTGCTTGATGGTTTTCCTCGAATTCTTTATTACTTCTTTTTTCCTTATTTATTGTACTTTTTGTACCAATTTACAAAATGAGTTAAACCTTCTTCTATTGTTGTTGAAGGATAGAATCCCACTTCAGCATGCAAATCGGAAATATCTGCATAGGTCTCCTTAACATCTCCAGGTTGCATTGGTAAAAATTCAATTATTGCCTTTTTGCCAATTAGTTTCTCTAATGTATTAATGAAATCCATTAATTTAACTGGATTATTGTTACCGATATTATAAATTTTATATGGAGCATAGCTTGAACTTGGATCAGGATTGGCTCTATCCCATTCACTGTTATATATCGGTGGATTATCGAGTAAGCGGATTATTCCTTCAACAATATCATCAATATAAGTAAAGTCCCTTCTCATTTCACCATTATTAAAAACCTTTATTGTATTCTCTTCAATAATATTTTTAGTAAAAGAGTAATAGGCCATATCAGGTCTCCCCCATGGACCATACACCGTAAAGAAACGGAGTCCTGTGGTTGGAATATTATATAAATGACTATAAGTATGAGCCATTAATTCATTAGCCTTTTTAGTGGCAGCATATAAACTTACTGGATGATCCACTGGGTCTTTGGTTGAGAAGGGGATATTGGTATTTGCTCCATATACAGAACTAGAGGATGCATAAATTAAGTGCTTTACATTATTTTGTCGACAGACCTCTAAGATATTTACAAACCCAACTAGGTTTGAATTAACATAAGAATCCGGGTTGTCTATGCTATAACGTACTCCAGCCTGAGCAGCTAAGTTGATGACTATATCAATCGTTCTGTCTTTAAATAATCGATTTAATTTTTCTTTATTTGACAAATCCATTTTGTAAAATTCGAAATTAGTGTTTTCTTCTAATAACCTGAGACGATTGATCTTTAAAAAAACATCATAATAATCATTAATATTATCTACACCAATAACATTGATATCTTGAGCTAACAAACGTTTTGTTAGATGGAAACCAATGAAACCTGCGGCTCCTGTTACTAAAATGTTCATATTATTAATTCCAATCCTTCCTTTACAATAATATCTTTATATTTTTTCTGGAACACGGAGTAAAGTTTCATATCCATACATTGATACATTCGATACTTTACTGAGACAGAGTAAAGTTCAAGTAAATCATAGCCCTCTGTCACTACATGGGCAGTGAAAACAATGAGGGGATACTTTTCCCGACTGAATGAGGAAATGAAAAACAAGGTTTTCCATTTTGGAAATGATGAACATTGCGGAACAAGTTTTTCACCTTGTTTTTCACCTGGGTTATAATTTTCTCTTTGAAAAAGTTTAAGTGTTGCCCTTCATTCAATTTTGACACCATGGAGATTCTTTTTAAAATCGATTCCTACAATTAAATAGGCATTTTACTATGACTCTACAAGCGTATTATCATTTTCATCTAATGGAATTGGGGTTTTTGTCCATTCAGCATACGTATCAGGATCTATCTCCCTCACTTGTTCTAGAAAAGAATCTAAAAAATTTCTTTCTCTCAGGTCTTTAAATAACTCGAGAGGTCTTTTTTGTTCACGTGAGAACGAGTAGACATGATCGACTAATTTAAAACCATCCCTGGTTATAATAATATGCCTTAATGGGGCATCAATTTGTTTGAAACCTGATTTTTCCATTGTTTTCAATATATAGAGTAATCGTCTTGTAATCTCCTCAGAAAGTACAGGCTGTTTTTTTAGAAACGTATTTAAATCTGGTCCTAATAGATATTCCATTAAAATATAATTGGGTCCAGTTTCAAAGACTTTCGGGATAAAAGGCAAGTCTTGACTTGATAAAAGAACCTTTTTTTCTTCATTTGCATGTTCCGTTTTCCCGTAAAGTTTTACGCATTTGTCTTCAGACACTCGATAAACAGCACCTTGATGCCCTTTTCCAATTAGTGTTTGTGTAATAGCGCTATCCACTTTTACTCCATTACCTGAGCCTCCAGAGAGGACGGTAATGTTTCTAAAGTCCAAACTATTTTGATTGAAATAATTGTCCCACTCATTGAAGGTGTCCGGATCGAGCTTTTTCACTTGGGCTAAGAACGAGTCCTTTAATAGGATTATTTTTAAGTCTCGTAATAATTTTAATGGTACGGGGTGCATTCTTTTGAAGGAATTAACATGATCAATCACCTTAAGTTCCTCATTACCAACGACAAATATATGGCGTAGAGGGGCATCGATCATGGTGAATTTTGCTTGTTTCAATTCCTTTAATATATAGAGAAGTTTCTTTACTATAGAATCAGGGATATACGTACAATTTCTCAGGTATTCTTTTAAAGTTGGAGCATTAAAATATTCCATGACTATATAGTTTGATCCTGTATCATACACCACAGGCAT
Source organism: Peribacillus sp. RS7 (assembly GCF_041956845.1). NCBI lineage: Bacteria > Bacillati > Bacillota > Bacilli > Caryophanales > Bacillaceae > Peribacillus > Peribacillus sp. RS7. The sequence goes on along the minus strand of NZ_CP168136.1, from coordinate 187,468 downwards.
AAAGGGTAAATGTTGTCCCGCTTTAAATGCTTCTTCCTCCATTTTCGCTTGTACCGGGTCTGAATAGATTTTCACACATTTATCTTCTGATAGTTTAAATACTGCACCTTGAGCACCCATTCCAATTAGCGGATAGGTAGTGGGATTGTCAATTTCCAAAGATTTTTCACCTTTGGTTACAGTAATGGTTTTAAAATCCTCCATGATCTCCTCCTAACTGCTCATCTATAGACTTCTGTTGAAGCTGTTGAATTTTATTAAGCGCTTTTTTGATTTTTTCGGCTTTTTGAACCTTTTTTTCCTTTTTACGAGATGCTATTGTTTCATCAACAATTTTAGCCTTCTGATGAATTTTATCTTTTTTATCTTTTTTGTCTTTTTTATTGGATGCTACAAGTTCATCTTTGACTTTATCTTTTGTCTGCTGTTGAAGCTGTTGCATATAAACAAGGGCTTTTTTAGCTTTTTCGGCTTTTTTACTAGGTTTTATTGATTCGCGATCATATATAACTTGTTGTTTAGTCTTCTTATGGGTTTTTTTATCATTTTTATCTTTTTTATTCTTATTATCTTTTTTGCGAGGTGTTGCTGAATTTTGTTCACCTTTTTTATAAGGGGCTACAAGTTCATCATAAAATTCAGCTTGTTGTTGAAGCTGTTGGACGAGGTCAAAGTTTTGTTCGATTTTTTTACGAGCTGCTACTGTAAATGTTTCCCACAACTCTCTATTTGTTAGCATAAATTCCAGCGCCTCTGCCAGTTCATCTACATTGTTTTCTTGTACTAAAACTCCCTCTTTGTGATTTGTTATTAATTCAGGGATTCCGGCATGATTGGTTGAAATCACTGGTACGCCAACCGCCATAGCTTCTTTTAATGTATTAGGTATTCCTTCTACATCTCCATCGGCAGCTTCTAAGCTCGCGGCGCAAAATATATCTGCATTGGTCATTTGATCTCGTACTTGATCTTTAGGGAGATGATTTAATAAACGAAAGGAATCTCCTAAATTAAGTTGATTTGCCAAAGAATTGAGATGTTCTTCAAGCTCCCCTCTTCCGATAATCGTCAGGGTTGCATTTGGAAATTTACCTCTAATCTTTTGAAAAGCTTGCATTAAGATGTGATGTCCTTTTTTTTCCACCAACCTACCCATGGATAAAATGTTTTGAGAGCCACCTTTATCTGGAGTTCGGTATTTGAATTGGTTAAGGTCAACCCCCCCATATAACACTCTAATTTTTTCTGGAGGACAACCCCAAGCAATTAACTTATCAGCTAAATACTGACAAACTGGAAAAAAACGCTCCCCTCGATCAAATAGCATTTTCATGTTGTCTAGATAGCCAATGGGCTGATTAGCCAGGGTTGCATCCCTGCCTCGAATACTTGTTACCAATGGAAGGTTCGTTTCCTCTTTAAACGGAAGTAATAACATCCCTAATTGACCATGATGAGCATGTAAGAGGGAGATATTATTTCTTTCCACATATTCTTTGGGTGAAAATATTTCATTGAGATAATGAACCTTCTCATTCAAAAGGGAAAGATCTATCATATACTTAGGTTGTCGTACCATATGAATATAATCATAATCAGGAACTTCTCGAATCTGTGAGATATATTGGGTCGGGTCAACCCTTAAATTCAAATGCATAACTGTGTGCAAGTAAATGCTCTCCTTTCAAGCATAGTAAACAAATTTTCTGGTCCTTTTCAAGTATATTATGTATGAATCTATAGGTACGCATGGACTAAATGGAATCGAATTTCCTTGGAATCATTTAAAATTGAGATGGAAGTTGTGGAAGGTCATTAGCCATATGCTGATAAAGCTAAATGACAGTGAGTATGTGTTTGAAACATACAAAAAAGGTTTAAAGTAAGTGAATGACACAACATTATTGGTAAGCAATGATAATCATTCTACATGCATAGTTGAAGTTGAACTATGGCTCTAATGGTCGGTGTAGATTTTTCATTTAAAGAAATATAAAAAGCACCTAAGAACGATCAAAGGTGCTGCATTGAGGTTTGCCCGCCTATATAACAACTCACCCTTTAAATGCGTGAGCTTTTATCATATGGCTTAAAAAAATCATGTTCGAGTTAATACAGATGTTAGTAATGCTAACCATTCATTCCAATAACAATTGCTGGTCTTCCTATTGGATAATATTCAATTTTCTTGCAAGCTCTGATTCGATTTTCCTCAAGACAATTTCTACCATCAAAAACAATGGGTTGGCTCATTGTGTTCATCAATGTCTCCAGATCTAAATGTTTAAACTCATCCCATTCCGTGACAATAAATACAGCATCCGCATCCAATGTCGCTTCGCCGACTGAGCTGGCAAATCTAATTGTATCCCTTAATATGTTCTTGGCATTATCTATTGCAACAGGATCATAAGCTACCACTTCTGCTCCCAGTTTGGTTAATGAACGCGCAATTTTGATTGATGGTGCTTCCCTCATATCGTCTGTCTCTGGCTTGAAAGCAAGACCAAGCATTGCAACCTTTTTCCCTTTTAAATCCCCCAAGCGATTTATCGCTTTCGTTACAAGGAGTTCCTGCTGAAAATCATTTATCGCTACTGTTTCTTTTAACAGGGAAAAATGTACTCCATTTAAATTGGCAGTATGAAGCAAAGCTTTAACATCCTTTGGAAAACAAGACCCTCCATAACCAATACCGGGCTGTAAAAACGCTTCTCCAATCCTTTTATCTCTTCCCATTCCCGTTGCTACATCTTTAACATCTGCACCGACTGCTCCGCATAAATTGGCAACCTCATTGATAAAGCTAATCTTAGTCGCCAAAAAAGCATTAGAAGCATACTTAATCATTTCCGCACTTCTAATACTTGTTAGTATAAATGGTACATTTAACCGACGATACATTTCTTGTACTTTCTTAGCCGCCTCTTTATTTTCAGAACCTATGATGATTCGATCTGGATGCATCGTATCCATAACAGCTGACCCTTGTCTTAAAAATTCAGGGTTCGAAACCATATTAAAGGTTACCCTTTCGTCACAATGTTCATCTATAATTCCCTTGATAAAATCATTCGTACCAACTGGCACAGTACTCTTTATAACGACTACAGAACTCTGTATTAGGTTCGCAGCAATATCCTTCGCGGCTTGCACAATATACGATAAATCTGCTCCCCCATCCTCCATTTGCGGTGTTCCTACAGCAATGATGATAATCTCGGCACCATTTAGCGCTTCTCGATGAGATGTTGTAAATAGCAGTCTACCCGCTGTAGCATTTTGAGCAAGCAAATTCTCCAGACCCGGTTCATAAATTGGAGAAATCCCTTGACGTAGACTTTTAATTTTCTGTTCATCAGTATCGATACAAATGACACTATGCCCTATTTCTGACAAACAAACACCAGTGGACAGCCCGACATAACCTGTACCCAAAACAGCTATTTTCATATTATTCAAGCTCTCTCGTTATAATCTGGTTTTCTTTCTTATTTACATCCCTTAAATAGGAAAGAACCTCGTCTCTTATATCATCCCTGCGCAAGGCAAAGTCTATTGTTGCCTTAATAAATCCGACTTTATCACCAATATCATATCGATTTCCTTCAAAGTTATATGCTAATACGGCCTGCTGCTTATTTAGCTCATTTATGGCATCAGTAAGTTGTAATTCATTACCATGTCCAATTGGAAGCTTTGATAGTGTTTCAAAAATCTCAGGCCTTAAAACATAACGCCCCATTATCGCATATCTGGAAGGAGCCTCTTCCCTTTTCGGCTTTTCCACCAAAGAATCGATATGAAAAAGGTTAGGCTCAATCATCGTCCCTTTTGGCTTAATAATGCCATATTTACTGACATCCTTTTCCGGTACGTTCTGAACAGCTACGACGGAGCTGTTGCAATACTCAAAGACATTGATGATTTGTTTCAGACAAGGTGTTTCAGACATAACGATGTCATCTCCTAACAAAACTGCAAAAGGTTCATTTCCAATGAAGCTTTTCGCGCAAAGAATTGCATGTCCTAGCCCCTTCGGTTCCTTTTGGCGGACATAATAGATATTTGCCAAACTAGATATTTTCTGAACTTCCTCTAAAATATCGAGCTGATTTTTTCGTAAAAGTGCATCTTCCAGCTCATAGGATTTATCAAAATGATCCTCTATTGATCTTTTTCCTCTACCGATTATGATAATAATTTCCTCTATACCTGAAGCTACTGCTTCTTCTACAATATATTGAATCGTTGGTTTATCAACAATCGGCAGCATTTCCTTGGCCTGAGCTTTTGTTGCAGGCAAAAATCGAGTCCCGAGGCCTGCGGCCGGAATAATGGCCTTTCGGATTTTCATAAGCTGCCTCCCTTTCGTCATTCATTAATCCTTTATATGCAAAAGGACAACTTCCGGTCTAGTTAGTAGCCCTATTAGTCCATTTTTATTTAACATGGGACTAGTAGGCTATACATGAAAGGATCCCCATCGGCTGTGGCCGAGCCTAGCACCTCACAACCAATTGGTTACGTGACAAATTAAAAACTCCATTACACTTTTTATGCAATGGAGTTATCATCATTTTGGAGTAATGGTCGATATACCGTTTGAATCGTCTGTGTGAGCTTTTTTTGGCGGTTCAGTAGCCTTCTTTCTTGAAGAGTGATATTGAAATTAAATAAAAAAACAATACTTGTACGTCATTTATTTATGAAGTGCCACTCCCAGTTGCTTCTCGAATATTAGCAATCTATATAAAGCAAACAAAGAATTCCCCATTTATGGCATCGCATAGCTCTTGTAAAAAGAATCAGAAAACAACCAAGGGTTTAGGTAAAAGACCTATTCAACCTGTGATCCACACCTTTATGAAGTAGGTTTATAAGAAACGGAGTTGTAGAACATTTAAATGGGGCCAAAGTATATCGAATGAATGACTCGAGTTTGATATTGGGGGAGAAATCATTTAATAAAAGCGATAAATATAATGAGGTTTTTTTCATAAACACCTTTCCCTTCCCTTTATGATTGACTGTATGATGATTTTAAGGGGAGAACTTTTACTCATAAATTCTTAATCCAATAATTAAGACGACAAAAAAAACGGGAAGGTTTATTTAACCCTCCCCATTTTAATTAAATTGTTATCAGGCGTGATAAATAAGGGTAAGATCCATGTTGAAATGGTTAAGTTTGGGCAAATTCATTAACTAGCTCCTATAGTAGCAATGCTCATCATCCTTTATTGAGGTTCAGGCATTACTACTACTTTCTCCGTACAAGAAGAGCAAAACTTAGCATATTGGATACACGTTTCTAATGAATCATTCTCCTCCATCGGCCACCATCGGATGGCTCCCATCGGAGCCACCGACGCAAAGGTTTCAAGTTCTGCAGGAATACGGCCAACAACTACGACTTCGATATCTTTAAAATTGGTATCAATTCCCTTTTGAAGAGTCTTAAATAACTGGGTATGATCATTTGTAGGACAGGAGTGAGGAATGGGAAATAGGATTGAAACCCTGGATAATTCCTCATTAATGATATGAGCAGTTTTTCGTGCGGGATTATCTGTAGTTGTCTCCCATACACGACTATACAGCACACCCTCGGGTAAATCCAGTTCTTCCAACCTTGTGCGGATTCTCTGATGATAATAATTGTTCAGTTCTTTTACGAGGATTTGAATCTGCCTATTTCTCTGAAAGGTAGAGTTATCCCCATTTTCATTTCGATATTGGATATAGAGTAAATCGGGAATCGATACATACTTCGTACAAAGAAACGTCCGAACTAGCATGTCGTAATCGTCTGCAACCAATAGTTCTTCGCGGTGTCCTCCAATCAGATGGTAAAAATCTCTCGTCCACGCACGAGGATGATTCGGTAAGCCAACCAGATGACGGATGGTATTCCCATTGATGGTAGTATGTCTTTGCACATTTTGCCATCGATTCATATCATGTACCCAGACACGATAATGTATACTGTATCCAAAACCACAATCCCAACCATACCAATGAGCATTGTGGCTCCCTACATGAACCTCTGCACAATCCCCATAGGCAAAGCCACATTCAGGGTGTTGTTGAAATGCCTCGACGATTTTCTTTAGACAGTTAGGAGTAAGGTCATCATCATGATCTACTTCCACTAAAATTTCCCCTGTACATAGACCTGCCGCATACCGTTTGATTGCCCCTATGTAGCCATTACGGGAATCTTGGCGATACCTCCTCACACGGGGATCGTCTAGAGGGAGTAAGTCTTCGTTGTATGTCTCATCATCATCACCGGAGTCGTCTACAATAACCCATTCCCAATTGGAGTACGTCTGATTCAATAGAGAACGATAAGGTCGCTGAATTTTTTCTTTGGACTTGTAACTTGCTGTGAACACGGACACTAAGGGAGTATCTGAAGAAAAATGAGTCGAAGGTAGTGTTTTATTTTCTGGGAGAGGATCGGTATGTTTGAGCCAGCAGTAAAATAAATTGAATGGTTGAATTTCTGCTGGAGAATTGAAATGTAACCAACGTTTTTTCTCGTGAGCAGGTAAGGTATACAGTGCTCTAAATTCCTCCCACCCCGTTCCCAATGAAACATAAACACGAGGATTTTTAGGATTTATATCCAATAATGCATCTTCAGGTCCATACACCTTCACTGTGATGCCACTTTCAGCCAGTCTCATGAGCATTTCTTCCAATCCATCCCCTGAATTCCTCTTGGAAACAAATAGATGGACTGTCAAAAGTGGAGTATGATTGGTTGTCATGTTTACCCTCCTAAAATAAATATCTAATTAAGTATCAATTATCATGAATACATATAGATAGAAAATTTACCGTTATTATAATACCGAGTAAATTTTTTAGGTTCCTTCCGAATATATAGTTTTAAACAAACCAATCCCATAGTTACAAATTTAATTTGAACATTAAAACATGATCAACAAGAATGAACCACCTACATCTTAATCAAAAATAGAAATTATCCATATATCAATTTCAACAGAGTTGCTAGTCTTTTCGCGTAAGTATGACTTTTTAATGTTTGAATATACCCACTTTGAGCAATAGTATTTCTCTCCTCGTCATGGTTTATATAATAGTCTATCTTTTCAGTTAATTCCGAAGGAGATGTGTAAGTTTCAATTTCCTTCCCTATTTCATAATAACGTGGTAATTCTTGTCGAATATCCGAAAGCTGAAATGCGCCGCAGGCAGAAATTTCGAAGGTTCGAGGGTTAATTGAAAGGGCCGGTAGTTTATTACTGTTACGGTTGAATAACGTAGTATCATCGTATAAACGATGGTTATTAATCACAATTTTGGATTGATTCATAAGGCGAGCCGATGCACTCGGAGATAGGAATCCAAAATGGATTTTATCGGAAAGTAAGTGATAATTCCGCATTCTGTCCCAACGTGACCCCACGATAAGTGTATTTTTTTTTGATAGAAAGGGAGCAATTTCGTCAAACAAAGAGATTCTGTTGTTCCAACCTGCCCCCATAAAACAAACGTCTATAAAGTTATCCTTCCTCTCTCTCTGATAATGAAAAATTTTTGTATTGACTGCGAGAGGTAAATAATGAACTTGGGGACAACCTAAAAGTTGATAGTAAGATACACAGCTTAACTCTTGTGTAAAAACATAATGATAATGGGGGGCAATGTTTGTCATTACGTCTGTATAATATGGGTCATCCGTAAACCACACCGCTGTTTTAATCCCCATTTCCCTAATGGCATTCACTTGGTCAATAGGAAATGTATCTCCCAGTAAAACAAGTACAAGGTCCGGCCTAAATTCAGCTGCAAGACTGACCACATCTTGCTCCGCTTTGGCTGTATATACTTCACGCACTAAATTTCTAAGCTCCTTAATAATTCCTTGATTGATAATTGTATAGGTATCTCCATGCCTAGAATGAACATAAAGTACACTTTTATTCCAGAAATCAAATCTGTCATTAAGTCCAATCTCATCTTTGACCATTAAATCCGATGATTGACCCTCCCCCCCTTCTTTCCGCTCAACAGTGTAACCGTTTTTTTTTTGTCATTAAATTCATTTTTAATATCATTTTCTTTGAGCATCTCTATTTTTATCTCCTTTTCCTACTTAAATATTGCCTTTTCTAGTTCCCACTGAAGCAAATCTTAGTCCATGAGTTCAAAATTGAGAACTTTACACAAGCCTTGTTTGTCTTATGCTTTTATATAAATCATTCAAGCTAGTACAACAAATCTTTGGTTTTTAATTCATTATCAAGGTTGGACGAAGATAATATTCCACACGTACAAGAATCGGCAATGGCTAGCTATATTATGAAATGAAAGTCATATTGGAACTCGGGAAAGTAATTTCCATTTTATTTATAAAAAAATATAATACATTTTAGGTCTTCTTAATCACGAAAAAATAAAGCAAGTGAGAAATCCCATTGGTACAAAAGGTTATCTTTATCACCGTTATTCTTCCTTATTAATATGTGAAATAGTAGAAAATATGACTCAATGAAAAACTCAAACCTTCTTGTCATAATTTAATAACACCACAATATCAATGGATACTTTTGTAGCGAAATGGCGATGTAAATTTCTTGTGCTGCTATGTTGAAAGGACTTGAAGTGTCTACAAAAGGCGTGAATTAAAGAGCGAGTATGCAAAAGCTACGAAGCAAGCATGTAATTTCCAGTAAAATCAATAAAATTTTGAATCAGTTGAAGTCTATTACCCTGGCGTTAGCAATATATTTAGGTAAGGAATTGAATTGAATATTCATACAATCATGAAAAAAACTCCACTTTTACGTCCTAACCTTGAAAAGAAAGAAAAGCTAATCCCCAATTTATCTGAGATAGAATAATCTTAATATATAGTATTTTTGACCCTCTCCATTCACGTTTTGAACAACGAGTATTGGCTGAATAATTTGAACACATTGGGTAAAAAAATACCATTGGGGTCTTGGTCGGTCTTTTCGGGAGGACTTTTACTAATGAAGACATACCGGAAATAATATTGTACGCAGAGAACATGCAAAGTTCAAAATAAGTTTTCATGTATCTTTCAAAAACAAAACAAGGGGGATGTCATTGTGGGAAATCCTTTAGTTAGTGTAGTCATTCCTGCGTATAATCGACCGGATACTTTAAAAATAGCGATTGACAGTGTATTAGAACAAACCTACCCTAATATCGAAATTATTATTTGTGATGATAGTACCGATGATCGAGTACAAGAAATGCTTGGACCTTATTTAGGTTCAAATCCTAAAATTAAGTATTATAAAAACGAAAAAAATTTATTTCTAAAAAATTGGCATAAATGCTATGATTTGGCATCAGGTGAATATATTAATTACTTGATGGATGATGACGTTTTCCAAAAAGAAAAAATTGCGAAAATGATCTATTTTTTTAATGAATTCGAAAATATTACACTTGTCACATCTTATCGACAAACTATCGATGAATCAGGTCAGTTTCTCCCTCCTATTGGTGCAACGGCAAGGTTATATGATGAAACAAGAATCTTTGACGGAAAGGTGTTGGGAAACCTTGCATTAATCCGTTGTCAAAATGTCATCGGTGAACCGACAACAGTGTTATTTAGAAAAAAAGATCTTACCGAACTTTATGGAGTGTACAAAGGGAAACAGTATTCTCTTATCAATGATCTTGCAGCCTGGTTGTCATTGCTATCCAAAGGGAAAGCTGTGTATATTCCCGAAGCTCTTAGTTATTTTCGAAGACATCCTAATCAAAATAACAATACACTAGGTCTAAAAACATTTAGTGAATGGTTAGATATTATGATCGCCTCACGAGGAGATGGTTTTCTTGATACGAACCATTTATTCAAAACTGCTCTACACTCTTATCGTGAACGTGTAAAGAATTATCATGAATTTGTTGAAGATATCAAGCAGATTGAAATGATATTAACAACCCTTGACTAAAAAACTAGCTTTGTGACGCTTAGTTGTTCATTAATCTGTAAATGCTCAATTTCTTTGATAAAAAGGGATTGATGATATTATTAAGTGAATTTTAATAATGTTTCTACTCCTTTATAGAATAGTTCAATTCTCATTTGTTAATAAAGGAAGCTTACTTTACTATCTTTTGCAGATAATATGGTCTTGAAATAGGCCAATTAACTCCAATTTTAGGGTCGTCCCAAAAATTTCATGTTCAGAATAATAGTACTGGTCTACTTTATAAATACATTCATATTAAAAACAAGTGTGCAAAAGCCATGAGCCAATCCTCTTGGAATACGATCTATCCACTGACCAAAGTATAGAGGTTTAGAAGAATAACAACACTAACATCAAAAATGTCGTCTGAACAAACTCGACCAACTTTGTGATAAAGAATGGTTTTCTTGAATAAATTGTATTTCTCCCAATTTCAAAGCGGCTCTAGGATTTGTACTTGAAGCTTTGTATCTTTGACATTCATATCCCACCGTTTTTTTTTGTGCCAGCATTCTCCATTAACCATTTTCTATTATTGATAGCCAGGTTGATATGATGGCAAGCTTATATAACCGGATGGCTTTAATCGAAGCTTTCTGGTATCTTTTTTGACATCTCCTTTATTTGGATGGTGGTTAATGATGTATATACTTTCCACTTTTGAATATCTCAATTTAAGCCCAATATAACTACAATATCGTAATCTGAAATCCATACGATTAATAAAATAAGAATCCTCTTCAGTTTATCACTAAAAAACCTATTTCTTTTATACTGGACTCTTTAGATCATTATTATCAATTGAATGGGTCAACCCAATCCAATTAATTAAATAATAATGAAACAAGGTGTTCTAGTTAAACATTATTATAGGAGTGACAAAAATTTGAAACTTATAGCCTTCTATTTGCCCCAATTTCATCAAATTCCAGAAAATAACCTTTGGTGGGGACAAGGATTTACCGAATGGACGAATACAAAAAAAGGTCAAACGTTGTTTCCTGGACATAATCAACCGAGGGAACCTTATCAAGATTATTACTATGATTTGACAGATGCAACTGCAAGAAAATGGCAAGCACAAATTGCCAAAAAATACGGTATCTATGGATTTTGCTACTATCATTATTGGTTCAAGGGGAAAAGGTTACTTGAAAAACCATTTAATGAGGTCCTTCGAACAGGAGAACCTGATCTTCCCTTCTGTCTCTCATGGGCAAATGAACCGTGGACTAGAAGGTGGGATGGGTGGATTCACGACGTCTTAATGCCTCAAGATTATGGTGATGAAGAGGATTGGAAAGAACACTTTGATTTCCTACTAACAGCATTTAAGGATGAAAGGTATATCAGAGTGGACAACAAACCTTTATTTACTATATATCGATCCGGTAGCATTCCAAGATGTGAAGAAATGTTACTATATTGGCAAAATCTAGCTAAACAAAATGGTCTAGAGGGTATTTACTTTGTTAAAACCTTAGCGGCATTCACGATTCCTCAAATTGCAGGGTTCGATGCTTGTCTAGAATTTGAACCCGGTTACACTTTGAATCATGGAGGTGGTTATACTTTCCGGAGAGCTGTGGATGGGTATCAACAAAAGTTTATTGTGATGGACTATGATCAAGTATGTTCACGTATGTTAGATAGGTCTGATATAAAGAAAAATATAAAGACATTTCCAGGTGCATTTATTGATTGGGATAACTCGGCCAGAGTAGGAAATCGAGCACTCATTTTTAAAGGGTCAACCCCTGAAAAATTCTCTTACTATCTAAGCCAACAAATTCAAAAAGCAGTGAACATAAATAATAGTGAATTTTTGTTTATCAATGCTTGGAATGAGTGGGCGGAAGGAACATATTTGGAGCCAGATAAGAAGTATGGATATCAATATTTGGAAGCAGTAAAAAATGCATTGAATAATAATGGATTTTGATAAACTTTTCTATAAATCTTAGTAACTCTTCGAATCATTTAGATAATTATTGGATGTATGAAACTACGATAAAAGAGGTGACTAAATAAATTGAATACACAAGGAGATTATCCTCAATTAAAGATTAGTGAATTGTATAGTTTCATTGAAAGCGTAGATGGCTGGTTGACACATTTGGAACAAACGGCACTTCTGCATCTACCAGCTTTAGTTGACCATTTGAAAGGAGACATCATTGAGATTGGTTCTTATAAAGGAAAAAGTACAACAGCCTTAGGTCTCGGAAGTAAGTGGATTAGTGAGCGCAAACGTTCGATATATGCAATTGATCCATTTATTCCTGATAAAGAATATCATGGAAATTACTTTAACGATTTTCAAAAAGCAATTAAAGGTTTTCAATTAGAGAACTATGTAATTCCAATAAAGAACTACAGTCATGAAGCAATCGTTGATTGCCCTGAGCTTATTTCAGCACTTTTTGTTGATGGCAATCATAGCTATTTAAGCGTAAAGCAGGATATACAACTTTATGCTCCAAGAGTCGTAACCGGAGGCATGATTGCATTTCATGACTACAGTACTTACCTAGATGTCAAAAGAGCTGTTGATGAACTTTGTGAGAGTAAAGAATACGTATATGTCTGTGATTACGACAGTTTGCGCCTAATCCGTAAATTAAACTAAAATCTTTAAATAATACAATGCATGCAGTACTACGCTTTTTGTATAGGAGAATAAATAACACCTTTAAATAATAATTTTGAAGGTGTTATCTTATAACTAGTAGTACAAGATTAACCTTTGACTACTCCTTACCGTGCCATGATTCCACTAAACTCGAACAGCTGAAAAAGAACCACTTGGTTATATCGTTAGCTTTTATGATGAACTTTCCTCTACGTATTGGATCCCATTCGAATGCAACCGCATCTTTTTCCCTCCATCTCTTTAGGTCTTTTCCTTTAATTTTGATATTTCTTTTTGTTCTTTGATATATTTTTCTTCTTTCTTCCTTCCAACGCTGTTTTTATATTTACTTTTTGGTCTAACTCCCGCTGTGTTAATGCAATATCCTTCATTTAAATCACGATTCGAAAAGTGGGTGCGTAACAATTAAAACCTCCACTTACCCTGAACAATTAAAGGCAAATGTTGCAATTGAATTAAATACCAAATTTCAAAATTGTATATGGTGGTTTTTCTATACAAAAGCAACAGAAGCGAGTCGATGAGAAGATTCTTAACTTTATTTAAAAAAGCCAGTGAACTTTAAGATAAAATGAATGGCAAAGAAAAATGAATAGATACCTTTAAAGCATATGTTAAGATTCATTTTACTTTCTCCTACTTTATATAGCTGCTTTACGATCCTCTAATTTAACGAATCTGATCGTTACTATTTATTATACATTCAGGATGGGAATCGATTTTTAAATAAAAATACCTGACCCCATAAGAACTTGGCAGTCAGGTAGTCAGGATTAAAGCCAAAAATAAAAAAAGATTGTAGAGAAAAATATACTTTCTCTACAATCTGAGCCAATTTATTTTCAAAATGATTGTGCTCCATTTTGTTTTTCTGAAATTCATTTGTTAGATAAAATTGGAGTATTCAGAATTCCTGTTTTTTATTAGGAGATTGCAATACCTGCACTTGCAAAACCTGTAAGGCTATCGAGAAGCACCAAGACACCTGAGTCTTCTAAAGAAAAAACCATTAATAGTTTATCTCCTGCACTTACTGGTATTGATATCGAATTATTAGTATTAGATGCATTATCTCCAAGGACTACAAGTGGAGTAAAGTCTGGTGCTAAATCTACAAAGGCGCCTGGTATTGGAGTAAAGGTGCTGCTATTTGCAGTTGTACTCCTCCATAATTGTGCTCTAACAGTTACATCTTCACTTATTATTACTCCCACTGTAGCACTAAAGAACGCAGATATTGATTCGATTGTTCCGGCACGAGGAACAACAAATGCGAAGTCCCCGACAGCTATCGTTATTAATCCTCCAGCAATAGAAACACCGGAAACAGAACTTCCGAATCCAATGAGACCTCCAGTATCCGCTAATCCAAGAACTGAAGTCAGTGTAATAGGAGCAACACCTGATGCGAATGGGATCATAGCACCAGTAGCTGCGGTTATTACTACTGGTCCTTGGTTACCTTGCGGGCCCTGGTCGCCTTGCGGGCCTTGGTCTCCTTGTGGGCCTTGGTCACCTTGTGGGCCTTGGAATCCTTGCGGGCCTTGGTCGCCTTGTGGGCCTTGGAATCCTTGCGGGCCTTGGTCTCCTTGTGGGCCTTGGAATCCTTGCGGGCCTTGGTCACCTTGTGGGCCTTGGAATCCTTGCGGGCCTTGGTCGCCTTGTGGGCCTTGGAATCCTTGCGGGCCTTGGTCGCCTTGTGGGCCTTGGAATCCTTGCGGGCCTTGGTCCCCTTGTGGGCCTTGGAATCCTTGCGGGCCTTGGTCGCCTTGTGGGCCTTGGAATCCTTGCGGGCCTTGGTCTCCTTGTGGGCCTTGGAATCCTTGCGGGCCTTGGTCTCCTTGTGGGCCTTGGAATCCTTGCGGGCCTTGGTCCCCTTGTGGGCCTTGGAATCCTTGCGGGCCTTGGTCGCCTTGTGGGCCTTGGAATCCTTGCGGGCCTTGATCGCCTTGCGGGCCTTGATCGCCTTGCGGGCCTTGGAATCCTTGTGGGCCTTGATCGCCTTGCGGGCCTTGGAATCCTTGTGGGCCTTGGTCGCCTTGCGGGCCTTGGTCGCCTTGTGGGCCTTGGAACCCTTGCGGGCCTTGGTCACCTTGTGGGCCTTGATCCCCTTGTGGGCCTTGGAATCCTTGCGGGCCTTGGTCGCCTTGCGGGCCTTGGTCGCCTTGCGGGCCTTGGTCGCCTTGTGGGCCTTGCGGGCCTTGATCCCCTTGTGGTCCTTGAACCCCTTGTGGTCCTTGGTCGCCTTGCGGACCTTGGTCGCCTTGCGGGCCTTCGTCGCCTTGCGGGCCTTGGTCGCCTTGCGGGCCTTGTGGGCCTTGCGGGCCTTGGTCGCCTTGCGGGCCTTGGTCGCCTTGCGGGCCTTGGTCGCCTTGCGGGCCTTGTGGGCCTTGCGGGCCTTGGTCGCCTTGTGGGCCTTGGTCGCCTTGTGGGCCTTGGTCACCTTGCGGGCCTTGGTCACCTTGCGGTCCTTGATCGCCTTGTGGGCCTTGAGTCCCTTGTGGTCCTTGTGGTCCTTGATCGCCTTGTGGTCCTTGAGGCCCTTGCGGTCCTTGATCGCCTTGTGGTCCTTGAGGCCCTTGCGGTCCTTGATCGCCCTGTGTTCCTTGAGGCCCTTGCGGTCCTTGATCGCCTTGTGGTCCTTGAGGCCCTTGTGGTCCTTGATCGCCTTGTGGTCCTTGAGGCCCTTGTGGTCCTTGATCGCCTTGTGGCCCTTGTGGTCCTTGTGGTCCTTGTGGTCCTTGTGGCCCTTGTGGCCCTTGTGGCCCTTGTGTTCCTTGTGACCCTTGTGGTCCTTGAGACCCTTGTGTTCCTTGTGGTCCTTGAGGCCCTTGCGGTCCTTTTTTATCATTATCAGATACGTTTACTTCCACATTAACGTTTTGCTCGACCTTTTGTTCTTGTTTAGAATCGCATTTGCATTGACTATGTCCGCAATCCTTACATTTGTTATGATCGCATCTGCATTGACTATGTCCGCAATCCTTACATTTGTTATGATCGCATTTGCATTTGCTATGTCCACAATCTTTACATTTTTTATCTTTTTTATCCTTACCCAATTTTGTATCCTCCTTTTCACAAAACATTACTTTATCTTATGAATCCTGAATTAATTGGATTGGATAAAACCTGCCCATTTTTTTAAAACAACGAACCATTTTAAAATCCCTAAGCATATTCTTATAAGTCTACGTTATCCAGACTTTGAATAAAGGAAATGAACCAAAGACACGATCGTTGTATGAGGAATGAATAAGCCTCGTTCTTCCTTTAATGAATTTAACCTTACTTTGGAACTTAACAATGTGACTGACTAACACGATTTTCGTCACAATGAGCATATATATGAAAGATAATAGGGGGAAAGTAAAATCAGGAAGAGTACTGGATTAGTAAGGATCAAGAATTGTTATGCTGCTGAACTATGAGGGCCTATGTTAAAGAAACCAGAATTCATCCATTATATTCGGAGAAAAACGAGTTCAAAAGCTTGATTAACCAAAGAAGTAATTATTGTTACAGATTATGTATGCTTATTGGGGAAAGGGAATTCTAAAACTAGCTGTAAAACATTGTAATAGGTCCAAAGTACATCGGACGAATGACTCGAGTGGGAAGACAAATGAGGAGAAGTTTTTAAAAAAAAACCATTTTAAAAATTGAGAGGTATAATAATGATGGTTTTTTTCATAAACACATTTCCATTCCCAATTTGATTCACTAACATACCAAAATACAGCCGTATGTAATTTCTTCATTTCTAAGAAATGCATTCCTAACCTGCAGCAAAATTCGGTGCGTGGGTGATCCTAGAATGATCATAGATGGAGTCAAATGCTTTCATATGTTCATTTACATTGAATATTAATCAGTAAATTTTTCATATGTAGAGATATTATCTTCTACCTCCTGATGCAAATTATGATATGTAGAAACTTAGAACCTCAATATCCATCCTTTTCATCTATGAATTATAATGCTACTAATTTATGTATGTATTCAATCTCATTTTGGACAACTCCCCAAAATTTCCTTTATATGTCTTTTTACGATTAAATCCCCCCCAAGCTTTAACTTTAGCATTCTTAAAGCAAGGGCTGAATATAATAATTCAATTGCACATTTACAGTATCTAAAAGTTTGCGTATCGCAATAATAGTCACCAACCTTATTAATCACACTTCTTGCTGCCCCTTTTATTTTGGGTTAGTAAATCAGATTAAATAGGAGGTAAATTAATGAATAACCAAAACACTACTAGAGTTCAAGTTAGTCAAGTTAAAAGAGTTATTACAACTTTATTTAATAGTTACGGGATTTCTGAGAGGGATTCAGAGGTAATTACAAACTCTTTTATTGAAGCGGATTTGTGTGGAGTAAATACTCATGGAGTAACGGTAGTCCCCGCTCATATTGAAAAGTTAAAGGTAGGTGGTTACAATATTAATCCCAATATAAGAAAAGTAAGAGAAGGAATCTCATTTGCAGTAGTAGATGGTGATGGCTCATTCGGAGCATTGTCAGCAGAGTATTCTATGAAATTAGCAAAAGAAGAAGCAAAACAAAAAGGAACATTTAGTGTATTTTCTTATAATAACAATACATTTGGTCCTGCATTTTACTATTCAGCCATGGCTGCAGAAGAAGGTTTGATTGGTATAGTAATGTGTAATACTCCTCCAGCTATGGCTCCGTGGAACGGAAATGAAAAACTTTTAGGTACTAATCCGTTTTCAATTTCAATTCCAGTTAAAAAAGGATTTCCAATTACTTTAGATATGGCTACTAGTCAGGTTGCTAAATCAAAAATAAATATCGCATTAAGAGATGGGAAAGAGATACCCATAGGCTGGGCTACCGATATAAATGGAGATCCAACGACAGACCCTCAAAAGGCCGTTGAAGGTATGGTATTACCTTTAGGTGGTTATAAAGGATATGGTATTTCTATGATGGTAGATATTTTATCTGGGGTACTATCTGGTGCATCATTCTTAAATGATGTTGGATCTTTTTATAGAAATATGGAAAATTGCATGAACGTAGGCTTTATGTTTGTTGTAATTGATCCTAAATTAATTATAGGAGAAGTTTTCTATGATTTAATTAAAGATTATTACAATATAATAAAATCAAGTTCTAGTGTAATTAAAGGGGATGAAATTTTGATTCCAGGTGACAGAAAATCCAATTTTAAAAAACAATTTTCTGATACTGGTATAGAGATAAATAAAGAAACGATAAATAAGTTAAATCAATATTTACTTGAAAACAATATAAACATGAAATTAGCTTAGATTGAAAAGAATAATCTATCATAAGAGGGTAATAAATACTATGACCGGTAAAGGTAATGAAAAGTTAAAACAAACCTTCAAACTCTGTAGAGTGCCAACATATTAACATAAATTACACGCTAAAACATTACATTGAAGTGAAAAGACGGTTTTTCCGACACTAAAATAACTGTCTTTTTGTTGTTCCTATTGAACTTCCTTTCCTAACCTTCCTTTATTTAAATTATTCACTTTTTTATTTAAACTTTTTAATCAGCTTCCCTTTTTAGTGAAAAAAACTCTATTACTGGCCCCTTTTCTACTTGTCCATCAACAAAAATAAACCGATGTTGACAGGCAGTTCAGAATCCTCCTAATCTAAAAGATACAGCCGTTCTTTTCTTCTCTTTAATTCTTTTAAGCAACGATAGCTTCGTCGGGGTATAGTTTTGAAACTGGACTTTATAATCCGATATGAGTTGATCCTGTTTTTTTGTTCTCTTTCGTAAACAGCTGTGGCATTGTTCTAATGCTGCCTTCTTCCATTGCCTTAACTGAGATTGAAAATCGACTACTGTCCTAATTTATTCGTCTATAAATAGCATATTATATAGGCCTTAGAGTATTAATAAGATTGAAAGAAAAATATATGGTTCGAGATCACTGTAAAGGATGGGGAAATCATGAAAAATGAACCATTATAACAAACGTTTTCAATTCAAAAGATGATATAACGGTTAATCTAATACTAAAAGAACTTTCAACTTATGGAAGGGGCGCATCACGTGATAATACATTTATATGCCTTATGCTGGAACGAAGAAAAAATGCTTCCGTATTTTTTCAAGCATTATGATAACATAGTTGATCAGTATTATATTTTTGATAATGACTCAACAGACAATTCCTTATCAATTTTACGATCACATTCCAAAGTGAATGTAAATAAATTCGAGATACAGGGTTTTTCTGTTGTTCAATCAACACTAGATCAATACAATCAATGCTGGAAACATAACAAAGTGAAGGCCGACTGGGTTATCATCTGTAACATAGATGAACATTTTTATCATCCTAATTTTAGAAAGTACCTGGAAGAATGTACTTCTAATGGTATTACACTCATTGTACCCGAAGGTTATGAAATGGTTTCGGATTTATTCCCCAATAGTAACGAACCTTTGTATGAAAGTATAAGGTATGGAGTTAAAAAGGAATATCTAGATAAACCCCAAATTTTTAATCCGAGTGAGATTAAAGACATAAATTTTTCTGTTGGTAGGCATTCTGCTTCTCCTACGGGTAATGTTAAAAAGCCGTCCAATAAAGAAATACTGCTTTTACACTATAAATATATAGGATTTAACTATTTAAACAGACGATTGTCTGAACTAAGAACAAGGCTTAGAGTAATGGATCATATTAATAAATGGGGATATCATTATTTATGGGATGAAGAAAAAAAACTTCAGGAATTTGAAAAGTTGAAAAAAGAATCTGTTAAAGTATTGTAAAGTAAACCCATGATCCTCTTCATCTACATTGACAAATGCCGACTGGATATATTCATTGAAGAAGTAATAGCATGGAAGGTGGATTAACCTATGATTTTATCTTTTATTACCAACGACCCTATTATGGCTACTTATGTACAGGCTGCAGGAATAGATCGTATTATGATTGACCTAGAGGTAAAAGATAAAAACATCCGCCAATCTGGTAGAAATCTTTTTTTATCAGATCATTCGATCATTGATATTCCAACAATAAAAAAAAAATTAAAAAAAAATTCTCTTTTTGTCCGTATAAATCCTATTAACAATAATTCAAAAAAAGAGGTGGATACCGTAATCCGAATGGGAGCGGATATCGTGATGCTCCCTTTTTTTCATTCCATGGATGAGGTAAAAACTTTTCTAAAGCTAACGGATGGGACGGTTAAAAATAGCTTGTTGATTGAAACTAAGGAAGCAGCAGAACTTCTTCCTCAAATAGTTGATTTGAAGGGCGTTCATGAAATTCATATAGGATTTAATGATCTTAGCATAAGTTTTGGATACAAGACTATTTTTGAACCTATATTGAATGGCTCATTACAAGAATATGCCACAATTGTTAACAATAAAAAACTTCCATGGGGGTTCGGAGGTATAGCAAAATTATCAGATACAACACTTCCCGTAAATCCAGAATTAATATTATGTGAACAATTAAGATTAAAATCCTCTGTAGGATGGTTAGGAAGAAGTTTCCGCGATTCATTAGATAGAAACAATATAAGCTTGTCCCTTCAGAAAGAGGTTTCAATAATAAGAAATTTCCTCCGTGATTATACTCAAGCTCCAAAAGATTTTTTTGATCTTAAACATATAGAACTTTTAGAACAGATTCATTTAATGAAAAATCAAATGAAGTAATAAATTACAGTACATTCTATATGTACCAATTTATCTATTATAGACTATTCCAACAACTAGGACTTCTTCTCCGAAATCTAACATTATATCATGGTTTTCTGGAAGTTCTTACGTATAAGTAATTGTATATCTGGATGGTTGCCCATTTTTGTATCCATATCATAAGAAACCTGATTTCCTATGTTGTCAATAAGGTCAATTTACATAAGCTTATTCTTGTTCTCATTATATGCCAATATTTTCTTGTTCATTTAACCTCCCTCAATATAGAAAGCGCAAGCTCTCTCGATTTCTCGGGTTTTCTTAGAGTTTCATAGTCATCAGATTACAAGGGTTTTCTTCCAAATTGATTAAACTATCTAAAAGGATATAATTGGGGATTTAAAAAAAAGACTTATAATACACTAGCAAACTCCATATAAAAATAGGGTAGAAATTATGATCGCACTGGTGGATGTCTACATATCTCACGAAGTTCAACCCTCCCATGTCTCACAGAGTCTTCGCTCTCAAATTCCTTCCTCCAACCTTACAATGAGATGGATGTCAGTCACGCTGACCCACAGGGTCCATGCCGAGGTTTAGTTGTTACTGACATCGTGCTTCACATGTCCAATAACTATTGATACCAAACGACTATTCAATCTACACAAGAATTAAGCGACTGCTTCTGTTATCTGGTGTCCTGCATTTGAGGATAGCCTTCAACAGTAAACCAACCAAATGACCGATGGTATTCCCATTCATGGTAGTTTGTCTTTGCACATTTTGCCATCGATTCATTTCATGTACCCAGACTCGATAATATATACTGTATCCAAAGCCACAATCCCAACCATACCAATGAGCATGCTGGCTCTCAACGTGCTCTGCACAATCCCCTTAAGCAAAGCCACATTCAGGTGTTGTTGAAATGCGATTTCTTGACATATCCATCCCCTTTTCAAAAATCCGACACACAAATTATTGATTCGTGTTGATTCATTTGTAAGTTTTTATAAACCTTAACCATTCTCTTCATCTGAAAAGGTGAAATATAGACTGTTGGAAGATGAAGGGGTTTATTCTGTAAATTACCATCTTAGTTCAAGGGAAACTATAAGGGGAAAATTTGAATAAAACGTTTAATTCCCAGTAATATCCAAAATAATTTGTGTTCCAAGGTATATTAGCATTCATGAATTCATAAGAATTTGTAATGCTCCTATCCACGTTTGATTAATCAGCTAAATTTACAATAAAGTTACTGCATGAGTGTTTTAACTTTCTGTATTCCCTGTCCACTGGCTATCAATAATGAAATTAATTAATGAGACTGCAAAAAGCATCCTATTGCACATTGATATATTGGTGGGGATTAAGAAACCATTCTCTATCACAAAGTTGCACCGAGTTTATTCAGGTGCCATTTTGAATGTTATTTTTGTTACTCGAATAAACCCCAGACTTTTGGTCAGTGGATAGGATGTAATTTTTAGTAAAAAAAATTAATACGCCAGGTTCTTATTCCAAAAGGTTTGGCTCATGGTTTTTGCACACTGGTTATCTTGAAAATTAGAGATAATTAGATTATTTCCTTTATTGGAACATGCAAATATATCCCACCGATAAAATAAGAAATCTCTACAGTTTGTCACGATAATAAATAAATTTCTTTTATACAGGACTCTTTTGGATGACAAGCTTATATAACGGATGGAAGCTGCTCTTTTATACATCTCCCTTTATTTGATTAGGGTTTGATAATATATATGGAAAACTCCTAAGCAAATTTCACGTTTACTTTCCATATCGCAATTAAGCCTGAAATGTATCCCAAAATAAGAATGGGATGAATACAATATAACTACAGCTGTGATTATCAATGAATGAATGAATGGGTGAAGCTCAATCCTATTGGTTTAAATATTAATGAAACAAAAGTGTTCTAATTTAAACATTATTATAGGAGTGACAAAAATTTGAAACTTATAGCCTTTTATTTACCTCAATTCCATGAAACTCCAGAAAATAATCGTTGGTGGGGAAAAGGATTCACCGAATGGACCAATACAAAAAAAGCAGAGCCTCTATTTCCTGGACATTATCAGCCGAAAGAGCCATACCAAGACTATTACTATGATTTGACAGACGAATCTGCAAGGGAATGGCAAGCACAAATTGCAAGAAAATATGGCATCTATGGATTTTGTTATTATCATTACTGGTTTAAAGGAAAAAGATTTCTTCATAAACCATTTGATGTAGTTCTTCAAAAAGGGAAGCCCGATTTCCCCTTCTGTCTTTCCTGGGCAAACGATCCGTGGACCAGAACATGGACCGGTTCAAATCATGAGGTATTGGCAGATCAAGATTACGGAGAAAAAGCAGATTGGAAAGAACATTTCGAATTTCTCCTAACAGCATTTAAAGATAAAAGGTATATCAGAGTAGCAAACAAACCTTTATTTCTGATTTATCGTCCTAGCGATATTCCCAATTGCGAGGAAATGCTGGAGTATTGGCAAAAATTAGCTGTTGAAAATGGGCTTGATGGAATTTATGTTATCCAAACTTTAAATAGATTTAACAACCCTCAACTTAAAGGTTTCGATGCTCGTCTTGAGTTTGAGCCTGGATACACAATGTATTTAACAAATGGTATCCATTGTGGAAGAGCAGTTGATGGTTATAAGCAAAAATTTGATCTAATGGATTACGATAAATACTGGTCCTCTATACTAGAAAGAATGGCTGACAAGGATAGTCTAAAAACTTATCTAGGAGCCTTCCTCGATTGGGATAACTCCGCCCGGGTTGCAGGAAATGCCCCCCTCATCTTCACCGGCGCGACTCCCGAAAAATTTTCCTTTTATCTAACACAACAAATAAAAAGATCTCTTGAAATAAACAGTGACATTTTGTTTATTAATGCCTGGAATGAATGGGGCGAAGGAACCTATTTAGAACCGGATAAAAAATACGAGTTCCAATATTTAGAAGCGGTAAAAAATGCATTAGAAAATAACGGGTTTTGTGAGAGGTGACCTAAAATTACTCAGTTTCAAATTAGCCAATTGTATAATTTCATTGATTCAGTCAGTGGGTGGTTGACACCTTCAGAGCAAACTGCATTACTACATTTGCCAGCTCTTGTTGATCATTTAGATGGGGAAATTGTTGAGATCGGTTCCTTTAAAGGTAAAAGTACTGTTGCATTAGGTCTCGGGAGCAAGTCGATAAGTGAAAGAAAACGAACAATTTTTGCCATTGATCCTTTTATCTCTAATGGAGCTTATGCCGATTATTTTAATGAATTTCAGAATAATATTCTAAATTTCCGTCTTGCAAACTATGTAACTCCAATAAAAAATTTCAGCCATGATGCTA
The DNA here is from genome assembly GCF_041956845.1 of Peribacillus sp. RS7. Taxonomy (NCBI): domain Bacteria; kingdom Bacillati; phylum Bacillota; class Bacilli; order Caryophanales; family Bacillaceae; genus Peribacillus; species Peribacillus sp. RS7. The sequence continues at coordinate 163,755 of NZ_CP168136.1, read as the reverse complement.
TAAAAGATTGTCCTGAGAGCATATCTGCCCTGTTTGTAGATGGAGACCATAGTTATTTAGGCGTAAAAAGAGATATAGAGTTATATGCTCCAAGAGTTGTCCGCGGAGGATTTATAGCGTTTCATGACTACACTGTTTATCCTGATGTTAGAAGGGCTGTTGATGAACTATGTGAGAGTAAAGAGTATGTACTTGTTTGTGATTACGATAGTTTGCGCCTCATACGTAAATTGAAATAACAGTAAAAGTTAATTCAGATTAAGTTATCTAAACCTGATTAAAGGTTAGTAAAGAAATCCTAATCGTTTAAGCAGCTATTGATGACTCTGGTATTTTAAACCAGGGTCATTTTGTTTAGTCTCTAGTTGTCTACTGTTAATTATTTTCTGCTTATTCATTTAACTTTAGCGAAGCAACTGTTATTAACAGAAGCAAAAATAGAACTGAAATACCCAGCTATGATCGTGTTCTGTATAGCATTAATCCTTTTATAAATACATACCACAGATAGGACAATCCCCAACAATGCACCACACAAAGTTGGTATCAATTAGCCGGCAATGGGAAACTACCTAACAGACCTTCCCTTTTATACAGAGAATGTATAAGTTCAAAATGTTGTTATCACTTTTGGGGCAAAAAAAGAACCCCAAACCATAAGTTAAGAGAGCCATTTAAAACATAAAAAGAACGGTTTGGAGAACTGAGGTGCCCGACGAGCGGCTTTAAGACTGTTTTTTTACGTTCATTCATTTTATGTTTATGACCCGTTTTCAAACTTTTGTATTAACATTTTGGAGTTCTTAAAAAGCCCCACGACTAGTCGGGTTGTATTTTCTAATGTAATAAGGAACTATTACTATTTTCTCCTGACATGAAGCACAATATTTTGCATATTGGATACACGTTTCCAAAGAATCATCAGGTTCCATTGGCCACCATCGGATTGCTCGCATAGGTGCTTTAGCAGCTAAGCTTCAACTTCTGAGGGAACACGACCAACAACCACTACTTCTAACTCTTTAAAGTTGGTTTCTATCCCAGTGTTTTAAATAATTGACTTTCCCTCTTCTTCAGGACTAGAGTACGGGATAGGAAAGGATAGAAACTTTGGATGAATTTTCATGAAAAATATAAGCAATTCCATCCAGAATCATCTACAGGTCTCTCCCCTACACGATTGTCTTTGGGACTTGTAACTAGCAGTGTACCCTGATACTAAATGCCTTTCAGAAGATTTTGTCGGTGGTATTGTTATATTCTCAGGTAGAGGATGGTAGATTTTAGCCAGCAGTAAAATAAATGTGTGAATGAATATCAGCTGTGTAATTAAAATGTAACCATCGTTTTTTCTCATAAAAATGCACTTGGACCAGCGATGGAAACTCCCTCCATTCAGTTCCCAATGAAACGTAAAGACGAGGGTTTTTAGGATCTATATCCACCATAATGAAATTAACTTTAGGAATACTCCTTTGTCTGACCAATTTAATAGAAATCGTTAATGCTGCTCCATTCGTATCGTCCGGCTTGGAGAGTTTAACAGAATTCGCAGCTCCCTGATCCATGTAATAAATACTCCATTTGATACATTCTAAAGGGGGTGCCCAACAATTGGAATGCACTGTTTAAGGTTTTCATCCAAGTCTAATAATTATCCAAAGTGATAAGTATTTGCCGATCTCCTATGAATTGCCATTTTTGAACTGATACAATTCACATTTATAATATATATATCCTTCTTTGTTCCAGACATATTTTTTTCAGAGCAATAGCAAATTACATTTCTTGTTGCAAAGCAACATTTGTTTTATGCTTGGTTTTTCCCACATATGTTGTACAGCAATGATCCATTAAATTGAATAAACAGCCGGGCTTCCGGACTTCTTCCGTATTCAATGATTCTTTGGCAAGATATTTTATATACTATCTGGTACAAATTAACCTAAAAATCATCCCCGCTGAGTATATAACACTTCCTGTCTGATTTACTCTTAATCCTCAATGTAATCTTATGCTGAAAATCATCTTTCTATTTCAAAGAGATAATGAAAACCCAGCCTTGGTACATGTACTTTTGTCCCGTTTTCGTGACACTCTAGGTTACGCTCGATGAATTTCCTTATATAGCCAAACGGATGTCATTGTTCATCAGTTTTTAATGAAGAATTTTTAAAATAATAGGATTCCTGCTAATTGCCACTTTATAGCCATAAAATTTATTCAAAAGGAATATGAATGGAAGGGACACCCAAGAACTTTTGAATTGAATAAATCTCATCAATCGCGATTCGTATCAAATGGAATATATAAACGGCTAGACTTACTTTTGATTCAAGATAGGTTTTTTATTAGAAAGCCCTGACCTAAATCTGCTTTGCACCAACATCGTCATAACATAATGCAGCTTGTCTACCAACAATCCTCCCTTACAGCAATAAAACAGGATATCTGAACCATTTATTTTTGGGTTTTGGATGGATCATCGAATACTTATAAGCCAATATGTGAAAAAGTAATTAAAACTATAGATTAGTTGAAACGGAGATGAAAAACATCCGTAAAATTCCGTTTTTAAGACCCAACTTGGTGAAACAAGACACATTTACCAATTATTTAGCCCAGATTGAACAATCCAGATTGTACAGTAATTATGGACCATTAAATACTCTTTTTGAAAATAGAGTCCTAACCGAATACTATGAAGGAAACGGAGCGGTGCTCACGGTCAATAATGCTACCAGTGGATTGATATTAGCTATTAATCAGAGTAAACGTCCTAAAGGGCGGTTTGCATTAATGCCTAGCTTTACTTTTTCTGCCACCCCTTTAGCGGCAATGTGGTGTGGTTTAGAACCTTATTTTGTAGATGTGAACAAAGACGATTGGTGTATGAATGAAGAACTTGTTAAAGATTCATTAATAAAATTAGGAGATGAAGTGGCGGTAGTTGTTCCCTACGCAACCTTTGGAACAGACTTAGACCTATCCTTTTATAAGCAGATTCATGAGTCGGGAATACCGGTGGTTTTTGATGCTGCCCCTAGTTTTGGAACATCAGGGCGTAGTGGATCATTTGGTAAGAATTTCCCCGGCCCTATCGTATACAGCTTTCATGCTACTAAATCATTTGGAATTGGCGAAGGCGGCTTAGTCTATAGTGCGGACAAAGACTTGATCAGTCAAATTCGACAAGCAGGAAATTTTGGGTTCTCGACTAATAGGGAAACTATATCACAAGGTCTTAATAGCAAACTTTCGGAATATAGCGCAGCTGTAGCTCTTGCAACTCTGGATGCCTTTCCTGAAAAAAGCCGAAAAAGACAACAAATTCATCAATGGTACCTAGAGCAATTTCAACAAACCCCTGTGTTAAAAAATGAGTGGCAGCTCCAAAAAGCAGAAGGGGACATTGCCCATCAATTTATGCCTGTTCTCTGTCCAAAAAATCAAAGTAATTTAGATTTTGTGAAATTGCTGGCTGACAATCAAATAGAAGCACGAACCTATTTTTCCCCATCTTGTCATCAACAAAAATTTTTCACATCATTCAATCGGACAGTAATGCCAGTTACCAATAATATTTCAGGACGCATAATGAGCTTACCTCTTTGGGAGGAAATGGAAAAAAGTGATATTGTGCAAGTTACACAAGTACTAGCAAAAGGATTGGAATCATGAAAAAAATCGTCATTTGGGGCTGCGGAGGGCATGCACGTGAGATAAATCACCTGTGTGAAAATTCAAGTTATGAGGTTATAGGATTTCTTGATGAAAGATCGGAAATGAAGGGGAAAATAATAGATGATGTACCGGTTTTGGGCGATCTTCATGATATTTATCCTCTTCGGAACAAAATTAAAATTGTTTGTGCGGGTGTAGGAGACCCATCTCTGAAAAAGCGGTTTGTCACCAAAACAATACATGCAGGTTTTGAGATTGCTGATACAATAGTGCACCCTTCTGTTTTCATTTCAAAGAGAAACACACTTGGAGTTGGATCGATTATTTGTGAAGGAACCATTATAACCACAAATGTTCAAATAGGGAATTTTGTTATCATAAATCGGAGTTCGAACATTAGTCATGATAATGTCATTAGCGACTATGTAACGGTAGGTCCTGGAGTTAATATTGCAGGTAATGTTACGATTGGTGAAGGAGCATACGTTGGCATTGGTTCCTCTATCAGTGAAAAAATCAATATTGGTGCTTGGTCGGTTATAGGAGGCGGAGCATTTGTAAAGAATGATGTTCCTGCGAAAACGCTTTATGCGGGGGTCCCTGCAAAGTTTAAAAAGGATTTAGATTAGAATGTAGATAATAAACCCTTATCGTTATAAACTAAATGGTTTCCAGTGAAGAAATTTAGGACTAAGACCAATAGAAAACCCGGTTTATTTTTATCTGAGTAAACCAAGAGGCTAAAAGGCTACAAAGCACGTTTTCAAACGTAGCTTTGTAGCCTTTTCACATATTAATCCTCGATATCGTAAGAAATCCATATACATCATTTAATATCGTACTTCATTTACACAGAAACAATCTTGGCGCATATGATGAAAAGGATTAATTTCCGAGAAGTTCCGAAACTGATAATATAAAAATTCAATTCATTTTGTCTTTTACATCATACTATTTGGGGAGGTGAATAATAATGAAAGGAATCATATTAGCTGGTGGATATGGCACTAGATTATATCCGTTAACGAAGGTTGTCTCAAAACAGCTATTACCTGTTTATGATAAACCCTTAATTTATTATCCATTGTCCGTGCTAATGCTCGCTGGAATTAAAGATATCTTAGTCATTTCTACACCTATTGATACACCTCGTTTTAAAAGTTTATTAGGTGATGGGTCACAATTAGGAATCAAAATTAGTTATATATCACAGGAAAAACCGGATGGTATCGCACAGGCTTTTATTATAGGTGAGGATTTTATAGGAAAGGATTCTGTATCTTTAATATTAGGGGACAATATTTTTTATGGACATAATTTCACTAAAACACTAGAAGATGTCGTTACTCGACAAAACGGTGCAACGATATTCGGCTATCGTGTTAAAGATCCTGAACGATTTGGTGTTGTAGAATTTGATGAAAATCGGAAAGTGATCTCTTTGGAAGAAAAACCTGTAACGCCTAAATCAAATTATGCCATTACAGGACTTTATTTTTATGATAATAGCGTTGTTGATATCGCCAAGAGTATTAAGAAATCTGCTCGAGGAGAATATGAAATTACTTCGGTGAATGAATGTTACCTCAAGAAAAACCAGCTGAATGTTGAGTTATTGGATAGAGGATTTAGCTGGTTAGATACTGGTACTCATGAATCACTTCTTGACGCTTCTTTATATATTCAAACCATTCAAAGCCGGCAAAACGTTCAAATTGCTTGTATAGAAGAAATTGCCTTTCGAAAAGGATTTATTTCACCACAACAACTTCTTGCCTTAGCTAAACCATTAGAGAAAAATGAATATGGGCAATACCTTGTAAGATTAATAGAAAATTAACAGTGTTTGATGAAAGGAGGCAACTATGAATCTTCTAGTTACAGGTGGGGCTGGTTTCATCGGTCTCAACTTTGTTCACTATTTGCTAAAAAATACTTCATACAATATAACCGTTATAGATTCTCTTACGTATGCAAGTCATCCTGAAGAGATACGCACCTTAACATCTGATTCTAGATTACGCTTTATTAAGGGAAGTATTGTTAATGAGGAAGATATGGAAGCTGTAATGGATCAAAATTATGAAGCCATTATTCATTTTGCCGCTGAGTCCCATGTTGATAACAGTATTCAAAATGCAGATAAATTCATACAAACAAATATTGTCGGTACTTATCAATTATTACAACTATTAATCAAGGGCCAGGCTAAAAAAATGATCCATATTTCCACAGACGAAGTATATGGTACTTTAAGCCCGACTCAACAACCATTCACAGAAGAATCCCCTCTTTCACCTAACAATCCCTATTCAGCTACAAAAGCAAGCTCAGATTTATTGGTGCGCTCTTACAATGAGACCTTTAAATTACCTTTAATAACGACAAGATGCAGTAATAATTTTGGTCCTTTTCAAAATATGGAAAAATTCATTCCTACCATTGTGTATAGCGCGCTTCACAACCACAAAATCCCTGTTTATGGGGATGGTCTACAAATAAGAGATTGGCTGTTTGTAGAAGATCATTGTAAAGCAATTTCCCTTATTCTTGAAAAAGGAAAATGGGGTGAAGTTTATAATATTGGTGGCGGAAATGAAAGAAAAAATATCGATGTCGTAAAACAAATTTTAGGAATAATGGGTAAGCCTGAACACTTGATTGAATTTGTTGAAGACAGAAAAGGTCATGACCGAAGATATGCCATTGATTCTTCCAAGTTACAAAACGAGTTAGGCTGGAAACAAACCTCTTATTTTGATCAATCGTTAGAAAAAACAGTGCGATGGCACATGAACAAATTTAAAGGTACTCCCCCATGAAGATTGTCATTACAGGTGCAGGCGGCCAATTAGGAAAAGAACTCATTCAGCTATTTAAAGAGGAAGGCTATGTGGTATATCCATATACTAAACAACAATTAGATATTACGAATCGTACGAAAATAAAAGAAGTGATTGAGAAAATCCAGCCGGATTATCTTATTAATACTGCAGCCTTTACACAAGTTGACCTTTGCGAAACGGATATAGATCAAGCTTATTTAATTAATGGAATTGGACCTTATTATCTAGCGAGTGAAGCAAAGGAGAAAAAAGCGAAGTTTTTTCATATTAGTACGGACTATGTATTTGAAGGAGAAAAAAGTGAACCTTATGAAGAAGAGGATACTCCTGACCCCCAAACGATTTATGGAAAAAGCAAACTACTAGGCGAAGCTTTAGCACTAACTGCTAATGAAAATACCACGATTATTAGAACGTCATGGTTATACGGACATGAGGGGAAAAATTTCGTCAATACCATAAAAAAGTTAGCCCGTCATTCACAAGAAATCCGTGTTGTTCAAGACCAATATGGTTGTCCTACTTACACGAAAGACCTTGGAATAGTGATTAATAAACTACTAACAAAACCGCATGGCATTTATCATGTCACAAACTCTGGAAGTTGCAGCTGGTTTGAGTTTGCCACCGAAATTGTAACATTCTTAAACTCACAAACTGTAGTCATCCCTGTTTCTACGGAAGAATACGGTCTTAAAACACCCAGACCCATGTATTCGGTTTTAAGTCAAAAAAAGTTGAATTCCAATGGGATCTCTTTGCGAAATTGGAAAGAAGGATTACATGAATACTTAAAAAAGGAAGTTGATGAAAATGGCCATTGAAGGTGTCATTTCTAAGAAATTGATTAAGCATTGTGATGATAGAGGATTTTTTGCAGAAGTGGTAAGAGATGATGACCATCTTTTATCTCATTTTGGTCAACTTTCATGGACTACATCTTATCCAGGCGTCATCAAAGCATTTCACTACCATGAAGAGCAAGATGACCTTTGGTTTATCCCATCAGGTAATGCTCAAGTTGTTTTATATGATTTAAGAGAACACTCTGCTACCAAGGGTGAAACCAATGTTTATTATATGGGCGAAAACAATCCTAGTATTTTACTTATTCCCAAAGGTGTAGCTCACGGTTACCGTGTGCTTGGTGAAAATCCAGCAACAGTTCTGTATTGTACGACAAAGTCGTATAACCCCTCCCAACCAGATGAGAAAAGAATTCCTTGGGATGATAAAGAAATTAATTTTGATTGGGAAACAAAACATAGATAAGTACCTATATGAGCTCATACAACCTACAGAGAACCAGCGGTTACACCTGGAAAGCTGCTCAATAAAGAGCAGCTTTCATAATTGACGCTGGTCTATAAAAGCCTTGGGATTATCTCCCTGGGGTACGTGAATCATAACTTAACACGTGAGGCTCAATTAGCTAAAAAAGGGTTGGACTTCAAGGGATATTCGGATAAATGAAGAAATCAGTAATGATATAGAAGGAAAGTAGGTTACTAGATTGATTGAACGAGTACTTGAATATTTTTGCAAGAGTTAATCCTTATTGAAATCATAGATCCTATGTGACAGTAAAGGGATTTGCTGGCGATACCCTTAAACAAAAACCGTGTCCTTTTTGAAAAAAAAATAATATGCTATATTACATTGTTTTTTAGACTTAAAAAGAATAGTCTCCACAACTAATGATTATATAAAAAGGGTGTGCTATATATGAGTCACGAAGAAAGTAGCTCTTCGGAGCAATTTGAGATTCTTTCTACAGGAGTATTAAACACAGCTGTAGGACAAGCCGAGCCCATATAGAACTAGTTAACCTTGGTACGACTACTCAAACTATTAGATTCCAGATTATCAACTGGAACACTGGAAGTCCTATCGCAACTACCCTGACTGTAACGATACTACCTAACCGACTAGAAACGCGTAATATCCTGGTAGTTCCCTTCCATTATGAATTAAGAGTTGAACATCCTGGCGATCCTGACCTGTTTATTAATCACTTTGCTGTTGATGCTGGATCATTTACAGTACCAGGCTTAACATTCCTACAAAAAGACTTAATTGAAATCAAAAGTCCTTTAATTGAAGTTATATAGAATCATTAGAAAAAAATATTTAGGGATTTGTTCCAAAGATTTTTTTGTTTATCAGAGAACTAATTTAGAAAAAAAAAGATAGTAAACACCGGATGTATGATTTTAAAAACAATCATACAAAAGGCTGCCAATTGGCAGCCTTTTTCTCTATCTGTATTCATATAATGGCCATTATTGAAGGCAATGCAAAACTAATATTACCTCCCTCCAATGAAACTGTAACATGGATTAAACAGAGCAGGTGGATACTCTTTGCAATGCTATTAGGGACTTATTCCTTTTATACAAATGAGTACTTATAGGCCCTTTTGCCATGAAACCTATATAACTTTCTCTTTATTTTCTCTTGTTTTCACTAAAAAATAAGCAGTGATCAAGGCAGTTATAGGAATTATCAGGGCTACACCTGTTCCAGCACAAAATATAGTGATCATTTCAGCACTAAATATTTTTGAGTTTACGATTTCTCCAACAGAATAGGATAAATCCTTAAACCATATCAGCAATGCCAAATAGCCTCCAAAGAAGGCAAAAAATAATGTATTCGTAGTTGTTCCTAAGATATCCCTCCCCATACTTAATCCAAATGTAAATAAATCTTTCTTGCTAATGGATGGATTGTGATGAAACATTTCTCGCATGGGAGATGAAATGGCCATGGCTGTATCGATAATGGCACCAATAGTACTCATAATAATTACTGAAGCTCCAATTTTAACAAAATCTACTCCAATATATAGGGAAAAGATGTTAAGCTCTTCTATTTCTTCCTCACCAAAACCTTGTATCATCGCATTTTCAGTCACAAGAACAATAAAAAAGAGGACAATAACAATCGTGATAATAGTAGAAATGAACGCTGTTTTTGTTGTACTGTTCACTTCGTTAATAAAAAATAAATTAATATAACTAATCACCGTACATGCAATCAATGTTACGATATACGGATCATTATTTGGATTTGTCATAAAAATGATGGTGAAAAGTACCACACCAAAATTTAGAAAAAAAGCAAAAAATGAACGTGCTCCTTTTTTTCCACCTATCAAGATCATCAATATTAATAATATGAACGCTAGCAACACTAATACATTCATTATTTTTCCCTCTTTCGATTAATGAAAAAAATAGAAATATATAGACCTATCGGAATAGTTAACACGATTCCAATACCCCCAGCTAGGGCACGGGCCAACTCCAATGTAAGATTCATGGAAAGGGTAAATCCCAATGCAGAAGCATTTTTCAAATACAAAATAATCATAGGTATGGAGCCACTTATATAGGCAAAAAACAAAATATTTGTCATGGTTCCCATAATGTCTTTTCCAATCTCTAATCCTGAAGTTTTAAGTGCTTTTACTGATATGTGGTTGTTCTTTTCATACAACCCAAAAATCGAAGAAGACATGGTAATGGCTATATCCATTACGGCTCCTAAAGATCCGATAAATAACCCTGCCATAAACACCATTTTATAAGGACGAGTGACAAATTGCATTTCTTCATATCGAAGGCCATTTTCGGAAGTTAACCACATAACAAGATAAGTAATGAACAGCGATAAAAAAGTCCCTAACAGTGTCGCAATAATAGCTGCATATGTTTTTTCATTAAAACCGTTAACCAGTAAAAGGGAAAGGACCGTAAATAGAATGATACTTATACTGCATATCAATACCAAACTAATGTCAGATGTATTCAAATAAAAATCTAATGCATATGACAACAAAATGGCATTCACTGCCAAACTTATAATTGAAAACAGTCCTTGCTTTTTACCAACGATAAGTAATGTCAAGATAAAAATCCAAGCTACAATCAACACAAATTTATCACGCTTTACGTCTTTTATGGTTCCAGTTAACTCTGAATTTTCTTCTGTCTTCGTATCAATCGAAACAAATAAATCATTTCCAACTTGATATTCTTGATCATAAGCTCCGGATGAGGAATATTCATTCTTTAAATGGATAAGCTGTCCTTTTTCTTCTCCATTTTGTAATTCGGCTATTATACTTTGGGTAAATAGTCGATCTTCATTTTGATACATATCATTCAATTCAGTTGTATTTTCCAGATTTGTTTTAATGACTTTCGCTATTGGAAGTTCATAGAATGAATAATTGTGATTAACAAAGAAAACAGAGGCGACAAAACAAAGTGCTATGATGGCGTACAAAGAAACATGCTTGTAACCCATTTTTTTAAATTTATTTACGATAACATTCAAAAAAAAACCTCCAAAATATCGGGTGGGCAATAAAGGCAGGAAAGAGCCAGAATTGATTGACTCCCCCCTTCCTTACTAGTATTTGATTTTTTTATCTTATCATGAATAGAATTTAATTTGCGAAATAATAAAATTCCAATGATTAACCATGGGGATGTTTCTTTTCGGTTTTGAAAGTATGATAATTGTAATTTTCGTGAAATCAGAACATTGATTTCATTGGCTTTTTATGATTTTCTCTTTTTACTGAAAAAAGAAAAAAATCGCACATTCAAACAAGGTTTTAAAGGGGAAGGAGCCGGGTTTAGAATGAAGAAAGAAAGGTCGATCAAGATGACTAACCAAAAGATCTGCAGCCAATTCGTGTTCAGCAGCAGTTAGAAGATATGAAATGGGCGTTGAAGACCTTTTAAGGTAGTTCTCACCTTCCCTCAACAGATGAATAGGAATCCATTGAGGGTTGCCCACTTTGTAAGAGTATACTAGGTACTCTCTGCACGAACGTAGGCTATCCAAATCAGTTTTTAGGGTACTTTCAGGCAATTGCACCTGAACAGTACACAAAAAAGACGCTATCCCTTAACCTGTCAGCTTCCAAGTTAAAGAGATAACGCCTTTTGTAAAACTTTGTCCGATTATGTATGCAAAATACTAGCATTTACTAGTTGAATCCAATGGAAGTAGAGTTTATAGTGTCTGAGAAACACTAATATACGGGAATGCTTTTTTGTTGTCCGTTCATATTAAGTTATCATAATTTTAACTCTATCAGTATGGTAAAGCAACTATAAATTGACTAGGTTCTACAAGGTTCTGAATGGTTTACGCTATACCGTAAAAAGTAAAAACGCCCAGCCCATTACAGGCTAAGCAGGTTCCGTTTTGATATTATCGGTAATGAAAGAGGTTGGGTACCTTTTGGGTACCCAACCTCTTTTTTTTGCGTGACATAAGATCCGTTAGATATAATCTAAGTTAATCTTCATCTACCTCGATAAAATCTTCATGTTTAAAAATCATTGACACAGTTGGACGTCCATCATTACCACCGAATAATGCCACTTCAATGCCCTCTGCTTCTTCATCTGTATCACCTTCAATGGTTACACGAAGCCAGTTACCACCTTGGAAAGTAGCTGGACCAGCATCTATTCTTATTATCGTGAAGTGTTCTGAGGGTAGACTTACTTGTAGTTGGTTGAAACCTGGAATTGCAGTTTCTGGAGCAGTAGTTGGGAATACAACATCTGGCAACCGTTCAACTGTTACACGAACAGTTTTAGTTTCATCAGTGGGATTTTTAAGTCCGATCAGTAAACGATCTACAGGTAGATTACTAGTACCGTCAATAAATAATGGTACAGCAAATGGACCTGATGTAATAATGTTACTCATTTATTAATTTCCCCCTTTTCTCTTTGTTAATATAGTTTATTCCGATTTATCTAGGGTGAACCGGACAAACTGTTCAAGTCAATCAACTATTTATTCTCATTTCATCTAGTAACAGTTATCTCCTTAGACACAATCCAATCACCTACAAAATAGAGTTCATAATGTCCATATGACTTGTATCAGAATGCTTATCATTGTAAATACGCATTTTCCTGATGCTACCCCCTATTAAAGTCTCGCCTCTTTTGCTTTAGCGTAAATAGTGGAACGTGGAACGCCTGTCATTTTAGCTATCTCATTTACACTTAATCCATTAGATTCTCTTTCTTGATACAGCTTCAAAGCCTTTTTAACGTCCTTCTCGTCCTTTCCTTTACGTCCCATATGAGTTCCTTTAGAGATGTTCTTGTCTTAACTCTTTTGTTGTTTACACTTGGTACTCCGTACATATTGAATTCCTATACGTATACATTATTCAATGGGTATCTACAAACCACCACTTTGTGTATATATTAAATTAAAATATTCTAGCGAGGTCTATTCCTAAATATATATAATTTATTTGTCACTATTATAATTGTTAGGGAAAATAACACTTTTGATAGTAAGAAAATGACCAGGCATATTTCCTAAATTTATCAGAACCTTCTTTTAAATTCATTGAAACAATAGCTTGAACATAATAATATCTCATTTTGATAAAGACAATAAAGTCGTTTTCAGATGTGAAAAACTAAGGACAATACTACAATTCGTAAGTAGTATTGCCCTTAAATTCGTATAATTACCGTTTAATAAAAACGGGAATGTTTCAAAAATACAAAGAAGATACTTTTAAAATCTAGTATCTCCTTTTTTCAGGTGGGAGATGCATGTTGGATTTCTAGTAGTTGACTACTTCCATCGCACTAACTTTGGAATTCCTCTAGTGAAAAATTTAGGCATTTTCATATTCTTCATCAAATAATTTTGAACAAATTCTTGCATTTCTATCGCAGTAATATTTTGAGTAAATTCACCATTTACATAACAATGACTACAATATTCAGTACTTTTACTACCGTCATTTTCAGTTCCTCCACCTAATTCATCTTTAGAAAGCGGCATTCCACAACTTGACATGTTTTATATGGCTTCATTATAAATTCTCTTACTAATGGTATTCTAAAAACAAATTATCTAACTAAACAAAAGATAATTTCGACTTCATTTCTAAGATCTGTGATGGTAATGCCCGTACCTTTATTTGCATGTCACGATTTGAACTATTTAAGACAATAAAAAATATCAAATTGCACTCTGCAAATGGTACGAATCCACTGTAACAGGGCAAGTTAGTTGAACTAATGACAATGGTTGCTAATTTAGTTCTTCTTGTTTCGCCTTAATCATTGAAGTGATTTTCTCCCTATACTTCTCATTCGTGAAAATTTCCAGCGTAGTCGTTGAGTGTAGTTTTGCATGTCTAGAAAAATTAGTAGACACCAGCCATCGACCACAATATGGACATGGAAGCTGTCCATTTACCTGCCATTGTGTCGTTATGAATCTATTTGTATTTGAATTACTTCTTCTTGCGACCACTTTGACTACTTCCGTATCCATTTCGACTACATCATCATTCATTTTGTATTCATCCGAAGTTGCAAGTTCTTCTGATACTCTCACTTTCCCACTCATTTCACGCTCTACTAGTAGACAAACAGCTTCACTGATAGATAGACCGAGTTCGGCGCAATAACCTTTAAAATCATAGTACAAGCTTTCTGGAAGGCGTGCGGTTAATACTTCTGTCTTTTCTTTTCTTCTCCGATTCCGTGCGAATTGTTCTAAGTATGTTGTCATGTAATCCCCTCCTAAACCTCTTACTGATTTTATTCGGTATACATCATCCTATTACCTTCACATCACCATGTATTCAACTCATGGCTATACAAATCCTTATGTAGTCTTATAGATATATAAACAAATATACAAATGTTGTTAATTTAGTAAGTGTTTTGTATTCTGCTAAATACGGTTTCACATCCTGTTTGTTGTGGGATGTGAAACCGGCCTTCGTGGCTTAAGTTGACCACGAAGTAGATCCTGGACCTCAAAGGCAAACAAAACAAGATTCTCCGAGTCAAGGAAGGCAAAACGCAAAAAATCCGCGACATGTATATCGCGAATTGCTTCCAGGAAGTCTATGACTATGCTAAAAACGTCCAGAGTCCCTATTTGGGAGAACACCCCATTAGGCTTATATATCACGGAACTACCCAGATCAATTTGTCACAACCTATAAGAATTTCGTCCAGGACGTCCGTAAAAGTCTATAGAAGCCCGCGGGCGTTCGTAAAGTATTTTCATTCTTTAACGAACGCTAATAACAGCTGTTTTGAGAAGAAACTCCACCGTTCCCAAAAAGTCTACTTATACAAACGGTAGCAACAATGCTATACCTCCCATTTCGGTATTTTTATACGAGCAAGGGGAAAAGACCAAAAGATAGAATACTAGCCTTAAAGCTAAAAGGTTGCCATCAATGCAACTAAAACCTTATTTGTAAGGGGATGGTTAACATAATCAGATGTTATCGGCATGTAAAAAGGAATCTTCAAAACTGAAAGATCCTTTTTGCTGCTTATTCAATATAAGTGGAGGATAGTTGAAGAAGATAAGGATTTTCATTACAATTATTGCACTTTTGTATGTTGATTACCGTTTTTTATCCTTTATTATTGGATTACCTTTGCAGTAGTACATTTTTTATCCTATAATGATGCGCTCTTTGGGATAGTGATACGCATGTTTAACTGGTTTGCCTCCCATACTGAATAAGAAGGTAAACATCCCGATTTTCCCTATAAACATTAAAATCATGATTACGACCTTCCCAGCAGTACTCAATTCCGGTGTAATGCCAAGCGAAAGGCCTACAGTGCCAAAAGCAGAGGAAACTTCGAATAAAATTTCCATTAGGGAAAAGGCAGATTCAATGCATACAAGAATGACAGCTGCCACACTGCACAGGATCATACCTGTTGTGAAAACGATGAATGACTTGATGATATCTTCCTCATCGATCTCCCTTTTGAATATTTTTATTGTTCTGTTCCCTTTCGCATAGTTGTAAATGGTAAGCAGCATCACAGCAAACGTGGTGGTTCTTATCCCACCCCCAGCACTGCTGGGGGATGCCCCTATGAACATAAAAATACTCAGTAACAAAAGGGTAGGTACTGAAAATTGGTTGATGTCGCTGATCGCCATTCCGCCAGTCCTTGAAGATATCGAATAAAACAAAGAATGGACAAAGGATTGATGCCAAGTCTTTTCTGAATAGAAATGACTGTACTCAAACAGATAGATGAAAATGGCTCCAATTACGATCAGTATGAAAAAAGTTACGGTTGTAATTTTTGTGAACAAGGTGAACCGGAATGGCATCTTTCCCTTATGCCTGAGCCACTGACTTACCTCCATTAAAACAGGAAACCCAAGGGATCCGATAATAAAGAGTACTATATTTAGGGTCAGGACAAAATAATCGTCTGCGAACGGAATCAGTGATTTTCCTGTGATATCAAAACCAGCATTTGTCGTAGCAGACACAGAAGCGAAGAAACCCTGCAAATAAGCCTCTTGCCATGTTGGGAAATACTTCAAAAAATATGTACCGAATACAACAGCCCCTAATAGCTCAATCATGACAAAGAAAAAGAAGATCATTCGTATGAACCGAACAATCCCGGAAAAAGTGGGGCTGTTTTGTTCTGTCGTCATGAGTATTCTTGCCCTGAGTCCTATTTTCTTTCCTGATAGCCATAGTATTGTTCCGAAAGCCACGATCCCAATTCCACCAAACTGGAGGATGATTGTAAAAATAAACGTACCGGGAACACTAAGCAGATGGCTTACATCTGCCGTAGATAATCCTGTTACAGTTACCGCACTAATAGAAATGAATACTCCATCAATAAATGAGAGCTCTGCATTCTGCTTTTGAGTAATAGGTAGCAGCAATAAAATGGTTGAAACCACTACAGCTACTAGGTAATAAAAAACAATTATTTGAGCAGCAGATAGTCGTTTTGTTAAGTTCTCAATTTTACTATTCATTTCTCTCCAACTTCTATATGTTTTTTGACAAACTTATACCTAATTTTGTATTAACGTACCATTGCACAATTTCAACTAATAATAATTTGTCCAATAAATTAAGAAAATAAACTAAACTACCCCGTTGAAGAAGACCTCAAAGGATCGAATGAATGAATGCGTTATACAAATCTAGTTCACATTAAGTCAATTTTAGGAAGTAGCTAAAAAAGCCAAACCCATGTGTATCAGGGGTTTGGTTCTTAGTCGTTTTTTATCGTATATTCAGGATTTTATACAACCTTGATGTAGCAAGGGTTTGCTAGATGATTCATAAAAAGCCCTAGATTAACCACTAGAGCTTTTTCTATTTCATCTTTATTTATCTAATTATGAAAGCTGTAGGTTCGTAAAAGTGTACTTTTACGAACGGTAGCAACAATGCTATTGTTTTTTAGTGCTCTTTCTTCAACAAACTGGGCAGTTTTGTTGAAGAAAATGTATTATTTTTCTTAAATAGGAAAATATATAAAAATAAACCGTGAGAAGGAGGAAACAAATGGAAGTGAATATGAGTGTTGAAGAAGTCGTGAATCAAATTTCTGAATTAGTACAAAAAGAAGGGCAGCCACTTAGGAAGAAACAGGTAAAGAAGTCAGATCCAGAGTTAATGAAAAATGCATTGTATTATTTTCCTAGTTGGGAGAATGCAGTAGAACATAGCGTTGGATCTTAACCATTAACCGATACATAAAACATTTATTTTCCAAATTTGTGTTTTAATCTTTTTCGACTTTGTAAAAAATATGTTAAATCTAACCACAGAAGCTGTCTGACACGAAAGGGTAGCTTCTGTGGTTTTTATTTTAGTTTTTCCTTTATTCCTATTTATAACGCTCAATGAAGTCTACTAAAGCATTCTCCAAAGCATTTCCCTTATCCATTCGAGCAAGTTCCACGATTTCATCAAACAGTTGCCAGACTTGATCACTCACTTTATAAGCCCGGCGGATCCTTGTAGCTTTTGGATTTAGTTCTATCTTCATCCTGATAATTTTTCGTCTTGTTATCAATGAGGATACCGGTAGATTCTTTGATTCTACGAAGTAGTATCTTTACTGACTCCGTACGAGGTGGCTATATCAAGAGGACTTTCTCCCTTTTCATTGACTCTTTCAATAATTTCTTGAAGCAAAACAGGTTTCATGATTTCTTCCTCCTTTTCAGGCATGACATGGAAAGCACGTCGACGTGTCTCCTATGGTGCACATGGGCGTGTCACCTGCGTGTCTATCCATCATTTTTCTTTTATTCGATGACATTTTCTTTCTCCTTCCAAAGGTGACTATACCGCCCATTTCGGAAATTTTATACGCTAAGAGAATTCCAACCTAAAAAGCCGATTTCCTCTACGTTAAGGAATCGACTTTTTTACTTTTTCTTAATGAACTTACGCACCCGTTAATTCTATAACAATAAATTTTCACTGTAATAAGTTTCAAGTGGAATTATAATACACTAATAAAATTACTAATTTTTTATAACTACTTTCTCACTAAATATTTGTTTTTAACATCATTCATTATTCAACTAGTCTGCCTACAGCCGTAATTTTGCAAGTTGAAATTGCAAATCTAACGATTGTTTCAGGACTTATTGGTAAAGTACCTAACACTATGCCAAGACCTGTTTGTTCCACGTTAAAATCTGCAGCAATAGAACCATTACTTGCTAAAAGATTCACTGTAGAACCGATAAGTGTATCCAGCAATTGTCTAATTGGCCGTTCACGACAATCACATTCGCACCCAGAATCAACAGGTGGCAACAAGTTGATAGTTGGTCCTGGTGGTAAAAATCCTACCCCTGTTACATCAGAAATATTTACAACAAAGGTTGTCGCTCCATCTGTAACAGTAACTAAAAAATCATTCACTTCAATAATAGTGAATAAGAAAAAGAGTGGAGGTACATTTGGTGCG
This sequence comes from Peribacillus sp. RS7, assembly GCF_041956845.1. NCBI lineage: Bacteria > Bacillati > Bacillota > Bacilli > Caryophanales > Bacillaceae > Peribacillus > Peribacillus sp. RS7. The sequence goes on along the minus strand of NZ_CP168136.1, from coordinate 145,421 downwards.
TCTGCAATAGTGCCAAGAATTACAGTTTGCCCAACAAGTTGTTCTAAAACGTTCTGCATAGGAAAAACACAACAATCACATAGACAACCTTCAACTCCTCCTATAGGTCCTTGGACGCCTTGTGGTCCTTGAACACCCTGAGGTCCTTGAGTACCTTGTGGTCCTTGGACGCCTTGCGGTCCTTGGTCGCCTTGTGGTCCTTGAATACCCTGAGGTCCTTGAGGTCCTTGAGGTCCTTGAGTACCTTGTGGTCCTTGGACGCCTTGCGGTCCTTGGTCGCCTTGCGGTCCTTGAACACCCTGAGGTCCTTGCTCGCCTTGTGGTCCTTGAACACCCTGAGGTCCTTGAGCACCTTGTGGTCCTTGGACGCCTTGCGGTCCTTGAACGCCCTGAGGTCCTTGCTCGCCTTGTGGTCCTTGAACACCCTGAGGTCCTTGGACACCCTGAGGTCCTTGCTCGCCTTGTGGTCCTTGAACACCCTGAGGTCCTTGCTCGCCTTGTGGTCCTTGAACACCCTGAGGTCCTTGCTCGCCTTGTGGTCCTTGAACACCCTGAGGTCCTTGCTCGCCTTGCGGTCCTTGGACACCCTGAGGTCCTTGCTCGCCTTGTGGTCCTTGAACACCCTGAGGTCCTTGGTCGCCTTGCGGTCCTTGAGCACCTTGTGGTCCTTGGACGCCTTGCGGTCCTTGGTCGCCTTGTGGTCCTTGGACGCCTTGCGGTCCTTGAACACCCTGAAGTCCTTGCTCGCCTTGTGGTCCTTGAACACCCTGAGGTCCTTGGACACCCTGAGGTCCTTGGACACCCTGAGGTCCTTGGACACCCTGAGGTCCTTGGTCGCCTTGTGGTCCTTGAACACCCTGAGGTCCTTGGTCGCCTTGTGGTCCTTGAATACCCTGAGGTCCTTGGTCGCCTTGTGGTCCTTGAACACCCTGAGGTCCTTGCTCGCCTTGCGGTCCTTGAACGCCCTGAGGTCCTTGCTCGCCTTGTGGTCCTTGAACACCCTGAGGTCCTTGGACACCCTGAGGTCCTTGCTCGCCTTGTGGTCCTTGAACACCCTGAGGTCCTTGCTCGCCTTGTGGTCCTTGAACACCCTGAGGTCCTTGCTCGCCTTGTGGTCCTTGAACACCCTGAGGTCCTTGCTCGCCTTGCGGTCCTTGGACACCCTGAGGTCCTTGGTCGCCTTGCGGTCCTTGGACACCCTGAGGTCCTTGGTCGCCTTGTGGTCCTTGATTCCCTTTTTTATCATTAGCAGGTACGTTTACCTTCACTTCAACGTTTTGCTCTACCTTTTGTTCCTGTTTAGAGGAGCAGTTACATTTACCATGTCCGCAATCTGAACATTTTTTATCCTTACCCAATTTTTCACCCCTTTTCCCAAGCATTACTTCTATCGTATGGAACTGGCATTAAATTGGAGTGGATTGGACAAGTAGTTCACCCGCCATTACCATAAAAAAACCATTACCCTTCTTCAACTAAACTGCCCCGATAGTTGAAGAAGGGTAGTTTTTCTATAATTCGAATGTACGATTATGTAAAGAATCGTACATTCGGAAAAACTAGAAAACCCTCTTATTTAACTAACGTGATTCCCTTCAAGCTTTAAGTACAGGCAACTTGTCCGGTATGTTAATAAAATATAGTAAAGTGAATTAGGTGGTGGAGGTAATTTGAGTGAACAAAAAAAATGTTCAGATTGCAGGCACAGTAAATGCAGGTGCAAACATAAAAAATGTAAAGAATGTGGGCATAAACAATGCAAATGTAAAGTCGAGCAAAAAGTAAAAGTAGAAGTGAATGTGAATGTAGAGACGCCAATAGGGCCAGTTGTAAAATGCAATAGCACATGTGGGAATCTGTTATTGAGCGATCAGGTTCCGAATTTAGAGATTTGGAGAGAGAGAATGGTGAAGGACCCTACCGTAACAATTTCTGTATTCAATAGCACTATGAGTATTGCATCGATTCGGGTTCTCGTGATTCGAAATGAAGGAAGTCCTATTGGATTCACCGTTCCTCCCGGCAATACGCTTTCTGCAACAGTTGATGACGCTGTATCCATTAGTGTATTTAGGGTAGGAACAGGGAGAATTGAAGGGGAATTTTGTTTGGAAGTGTGCTTTCCTATTTTTTACGATGACAAACGTAAACTTTTTACAAATGATCAAACTATTTTTTAAATCCCAAGGGGTTTTATTCAATTCTGTATCCTTCTCAAGTATTCCTCGTATTTAAGGAAAATGGTCTTCCGCCTTTTCTATTTCTATTGAACAGAATAAAAATTCTATAAAATGGGACAATTTAGCATTAATTTCTACATGTTCCACTCATGTCAGTTGCAAGACTGAAAAATTCACATTCTATAATACTGAATGGCTAATACAAGCTGTTTAATAGTAAATAGGAGGAATTCATAATGTGTGGTTCAAATGGAATTAACGGAGGTTGCTGCCCTCCTGCACAGGTGTTTCAAGAAAAAATTTGTGGTAATTTTAACGGACCTTTAGCAGGGGTTGAAGTATGGTCTGCTCCAGCAGGTGCTTATTCTTCAGGAACTTTTGAAATTTTCAACTCAGCTTCTAGTACGGCTACAGTAACGGCAACGGGGACATCAACTCCAGCGATAGCTTTAAGTGCTGCTCCAGGAAATACTGACTCACAATCAGTTAATCAACCTACTAGTTTTACTATTACAGCAGGTGCTGGAGATAGTGGGTCATATTGTATCAATTTGTATAAGCGTGTTCTAGCGTAATAAAGATATAAAGGAATACCTTTTTCTAAGTTATTACTCTATATCTATTAAAACGGACAATATATATAAGAATTTCTATAAATCTTCCATACTCTATTACAGGAATGAAGATCAAGTATCGCACAGATAAAACGTATCTGGAAAAAATCATTCGAAAGGAGAAAAATACAATGTGTTTTAATGACTCTTGTTGTCCTCCTGCTCAGATATTTCAAGAAAGCATTTGCGGTAATTTTAATGGTCCAACGATTGGAATAGTAGATGAGACAGTATTTACTGCTCCTGTTGGTGCTTACTTTGAAGGGACTTTTGAAATGTTTAATTCTGTTGCAAGCGTTACAACTGTAACAGGTACAGTCAATTCATCAACAGCTCCTGTTACAACTACGATCGGGCCAGTTCCACCAGGAAATACGATTGGTAAAACTGTGAAAAATCCGACTTCTTTTGTTATTCAAATGCCCGCAGGAACAAGTGGGACATACCGTCTGACACTATACAAGCGTGTTCTAGCTTAAAACCTTTAAGTGCTGTCCCAGGAAATTCAGACTCATAATCAGTAAATCAACCCACTAAAACTATATCTTCACTAGCAAATGGGGTTCTGGTGCAGTTCTTCAAGTTTCACATCTTGTACTTCAATACTTTTATTAATTTGTTTGGATACCAATTCTGGTATTTGAAATTTACGGTTAGCGATTTCATCAAAAGATGAGGGATTGGATGGATCTTTAATGGTATATAGTTCTGTACTATAATCTTTAAATAGATTTTCTGCCCCTTTAGTTCATTAAGGGTAATTTTTCACGTCAATTTTGAATGTATGATTATGATTCAAAGTTTAGTAATTTCAATATTATTAACTTGGGTTATTTAAAGAATTAATTTTCAGAATTCCAAATAGGATATAGTATTTAATACGGGCCTTCATAGATTATGAAGGCCCGTATTAATGGGATAGAAAAGTGATATTTCACTTTAAACCTATAGTTTACATAAATCGATCACATCTGGCTGCTTGTATCCTGAGATCCACCTTCATCCATAAAAACGAAAGGCCCTCCATATGGTGCCAAATAAGTCGAGGCCTTTTTCTTGTGCTTGAATCTGACCTTTAAATTCAGGAACTCTAGCTTCTATTTACCCTAAAGTATGGAACTATTTTTCAAGGTCCTTTCTTCCAGAAACACCTTCTTTTTTCCAAAAAAATGGTATGACACTTTTTATAATTTTTTCTAAATTCTAATTAAAATTTATAATTTAAGGAAAATGAAACTCTGATACTTGCTGTTCCTGTACCTGATCCGATGAGTCCAATCGAATTTATATTGTTCATAGTAATAGATTTGACTTGACCTGCTGTGACTATAAATCCACCAACTGGAGTTCCATTTACAGAGAGAGCAGCCGTTGGTGAAGCTCCGATAATTCCGTTGTTTTCTACTACAATTGTTCCATTTATAATAAAAGGGGTAGCATCATTCCAAAGCTCTAAAGCTACCCCAGCTGTATTACTTAAATCAACAGTAAAACACACTGCATCATTCACAATCCCTAATAGACCATTACAACAATTCCCGAATTGCATCAATATTAATCTCCCTCCTAATTTATATTTAGAATACATTCAGTGCCATATAATGTTAATAATATCTGTTTTTTGTTATTTAAGAGAGTACTTCAAATATTGTCCCTTTACTCTACTCTAATAATTGTTAGGGATGCACCTGTTGATCCTCCTGCTGATAAGAGAGTAGCTACTAAGAGTATACTGCTAGATAATTGCAATGATATTGTGTCACCAGCAGTTAGGTTTACAATGACATCATTATTAAAGGTTGAAACGCTTATAACTGGTCTTAATATAGAACCTGGAATTGGAGTAGTACCATTTAGTAAAATTCTTGAACCAGCTCCTATTCCGAGTGCAGCTGTTGTATTAATTTGATAGGTAATGTAGTAACGGCCGGTTACTGGGACAGTGAAAATGGTGTTTGCACCATTAGTTACAAAACTATCTAAGTTTTGATTATTGGGAAGGGGAATACTTGTAGCGCCTCCGAGAGCTACCGAAATCACAGTACCAACTGTATTAGAGGCAAACATAGAATTAGCAGTTACACTTGGCCCTTGGATTTCTCCTGAACAACATTTTCCCAGTGGCCCACAAAAATTAAGGTTGTTCGTCAACTTTTGGTCTCTCCTTTGTTAATAAAAAGTACAAACCCTTTTTATAAGGTATTCTTCTTTTTATGATAGGGAACTTTATTTATAAAAAATATATAACAAAGCCTGTGGAATAATTAATTCCACAGGCTTTGTTATATATTTTCGTTATGAAGAAGCAGCAAAGTCGTGGTTCTGGACATGAACGTGCGACACTATATGTTTACATATTTTTTTGGCACACTTCCCCACGATTCTTCACTCCTATCCAACCGTACTCATACTACAAAATATTTCAAAACAGCTGATTAATTCCTATTTTCGACCTTTTTGAGTAACTGATAAATACAGTTCATGACTAGCGTTAGATCTTAACCATTAACCGATACATAAAACATTTGCCCCCCCCTAGCTGAATAAGGGTATTTTTTTACTTAAATTCGAATGTATGATAATTGAAAGAATCGCACATTCAAAAGGCCGCCAATTGGCGGCCTTCTTATGGCGCTAACGCATCCGTTAGTAAGCGAACTCCATATATTTTTCTTTTTCGCGTATGTTTGAATTAAAGTGTGACAATAATTGGACCATTTTTAGTAAGGATAATCGTATGTTCCAATTGAGCTACATAGCTTTTTTCTGTGGCATAGGTCCAACCGTCTTCTTTTTGGAATGCTTCTTCTTCAAAGGTTGAGATAAATGGTTCGAATGCGATAACCATCCCTTCCTTTAATATTTCATTATCCCATGGATCATAATAATTACAAATATGGTCAGGTGCTTCGTGTATTCTACGTCCAACACCATGTCCTGTAAGGTTTTTGATAACAGTGAATCCATGCTGTCTCGCTGTTTCGAATACTGCTTTTCCGATTCTACTTTTTTTGGAACCGGGTTTTGCTTTCTTAAGACCTGCTTCAAATGCCTTTTTAGCAACGTCGCATATTTTGGTTAATACTGCTTCTCCTTCGCCTACTACAAACGAGATTCCTGTATCTGCGAAATAACCGTTTTTGGAACCAGAAACATCTATATTTACTAAATCTCCTTCATGAATAACCCGAGGACCCGGAATACCATGTGCCACTTCTTCATTAACACTAATGCAAGTATAGCCAGGAAAATCATATTCACCTTTTGGGGCTGAAACTGCACCTGCTTTCTCTAAAAGCTCTCCGGCTATATCGTCAAGTTCTTTGGTCGTTATGCCAGGAATTGTTCTTTGTATCAATTCATCTCTAATGGAGGCAACAATTTTGCCAATTTCCTTCAAACCATTAAAATCTTCTTCTGTTTTTGCAACCATTTTTCTTCACCTCATTTTTTTTTCATAGACTCTGCAATTAATTCCTTCTATGCCATAACATCTGCCACCAGATTTTCTTAATCATAACATTCAAAATCCTTGATTGTATCATACTTTTCCACTTGAATTTGAATGTATGATAATGGGAATTATCGCACATTCAAATTATTGATTTCATTGACTTTCACCGTTTTTTCTCTTTATAATTAAGATGTAATAAAAATCATACATTCAAATCGTTGGTACATAAGGGTTTTGAAGCCGGATTTTTAAATAGAGAAGAAAGGTCGATGAAGATGACGCAACCAAAAGATGTGCAGCCGATCCGGGATCAGCAGCAGTTAGAAGATATGAAATGGGCGCTGAAGCGCCATTGTTCGGAACGTGATTACATCCTGTTTGTTGTAGGCTGCGAGACCGGCCTACGTGTCGGGGACCTACTCAAGCTCAACACGAAGCAGATTCTGGACCTTAAAAGCAAACAAAACAAGATTCTCCGGGTCAAGGAAGGTAAAACGCAAAAAATCCGCGACATCTATATCGCGAATTGCTTCCAGGAGGTCTATGAGTACGCCAAAAACGTCCAGAGTCCCTGTTTATTCCCCTCTAGGAAGGGAGAACGCCCCATAACCCCTACTCAGGCCTACCGGCAATTAAATAAGGCTGCAGAGTTCGCTGGCGTGGAACATGTTGGTAATCATACCTTACGAAAAACGTTTGGCTATTGGTTTTACAAAGCCACGAAGGATATTGCCATGCTGCAACGGATTCTGCATCATTCTCATCCATCCGTTACCCTGCGTTATATCGGCATTACGGAAGAAGAAACGAACAACGTATTGAAACATTTTAGCGTTTTTCAATAATTCAACTTCTTTTTCTTCAAGTAATTTTATTCATTTTGATGTACCAAGAATTTTGCTAAATGTTTTTTATAAAAATAATTTGAACCAAATACAAATGTTTACTAGATCCCGAAGGGGTGGACTGACTATTTTTCTTAAAGTAACGTGTTTAATTGTTTTGCGATTTGAGCCATAGTTAATAATTGTTTTTCCAATTTGTAACCCTCCTATCTAGGGAATGGAATATTATATTAACTTCTCCGGCAGTTCTGCAATAACCTACCACCTTAAGGAACTTCTTTATATACTTCACTGTTAATCATTTGGTAACAACTTTTGATTTGGATAGATCATCTTGTTCATTTAACCTTCTTCATCTAAAGTAGATGGATATATAAGATGTAGAGGTGAAGAGATGGAATTGCGGCTATTACGGTATTTTATTTTTTTTCTTGGATTAACTTTCTTTGGATTAGGGAATGCGATTGCGGTGAATGTTCAATCCTTGGGGCTGCATCCATGGGAGGTTTTAAACGTCGCCCTGTTCGAGCGGTTCGGGTTCACAATTGGGACGTGGAGTGTCATGTGTGGTTTAGTACTTGTGTTGATCGTCTTTGTCGTGGATAGGGAGTATATTAATATTGGTACCTTTCTAAATGCCTTGTCAATCGACCCGATCATGGATTTCTTTTTGCATCTCAACATTCTTCCTCATGAAACGGAGCATTGGTGGTTGAATATACTCATCTTGTTGATGGGTATCATCATAACCGGAATTGGCGGAGGAATCTATGTGGCTGCGGGAATTGGGGCTGGTCCTAGGGATGGTTTCATGCTTTCCGTTTCGGAAAAAACCGGGTTATCGGTCAGTTGGGCAAGAATCGTTGTCGAGAGCCTCATCTTGATTATCGGGTTCATCCTTGGAGGTCCAGTGTTTATTATGACGTTTGCATATACCTTTATTCAAAGCCCGATCTTTCAGTTTTCCATGAAGCTGATGCGTTCCTTTATCGCTAGTTTGGTGCAGAAGCGAAAGGGACAATTTGAGATTCCGTTATAATTGGAAGGAGGATGTCCTTTGGTCACCTCCTTTCGTGCTCTTATTCCACTAACAGGAGCGTTAGTGGAATACACCGTCCGAATAATCGAATCGGTGTTTTTTCTTTTATAAATACAGGCATACTCCTTGTAAAAAGGAGAGTTGCTACATTTGGCGATTTTCCATGGTAAGCGGACCGAAGGGAGCATTAAGGAATGATCCAATATCAGCCCACCTGAGAAAAATCAGGTATCCCATGTCAGCCCCACCTATGTAAATCAGGTGTCCCACATCAGCCCACCTGTAAAGAATTCATGGACCCATTAAAACACTAGGCTTTGCCTAGGACCACAACGTAGTTGGGGACAGTTTTTCCTTATGCTCTTCCTACTACATACCTCAAGTTTTCATCGATGCAGCAAGGATAGACTAAAAGTGTAAATGGTCGTTTTATTACAACTTTGCTTTAGCAAGTCAACCAACTGTTAAGTTACAATAAAGTTATTTAAAAACGTCAGTAATATTATTCTATTTACGATATTCAATTCTGAAAAAGGATGATCCTATGCTATTCGAAGGGCAAATTGTTTATTTTATTAAAGATCGATACGATTGTATCCATATGTTAAAAAGAAAATCTAAATCGTCTGCATCCTTGGAAAAATATATTGATTTTGTACAGTTGCTTGAGAATGAATGGGAAAGTAATTTTATTAAGGCCTATGTTATTAATTTTTAAGAACCCGAGAAACCATATGTTTGGAGTTCTGTTGAATGGAGATCCGATTTAAATAATAAAATATCTTCTAATCATCAGATATACTTAAGATTCTTAGATGATAACAGATGGGACATAATTTTTATAGGACCTTATAAATCTATGAGAACTAAAGGAATACATTTATGTTCTCGAGGCCATGAATCGTTTGTTCAACCTATCAAAATCAAAGGTGGCGAAACATGCCCTAAATGCAAAAAGAAATACAGAGAGTCAGATGGAGCTAAATATATAACGGAATTGCTTGCAGAAATGAGGGTTGAATTTATAAAGGAGGTAAGTCTGGACCGTTTCGGTCACGAGTCGAAACTTCGTTTGGACTTTCTTGTATGTAAAAATCATCACCCTTTATTTGTAATTGAACTCAATGGCGTCCAACATTACAGACCTATAAGGAATGAGTTTTTTGGCGGTTATGAAGGTTATAGGAATAGAATGAGGTTAGATAGAATTAAACGTGCTTTTTGTTGGAGTATTGGTTTACCTGTAGTTGATATTCCCTATAATGAAACAGAAGACCAAATAAAAGAAACTGTATATTACTTTTTACGTTTGTTTGAGGTAATTAATAGTGAAGCTAATGAAAACTATTGGGTCCATAAGTCACGTTAATAAGAACCTTATTTTAACCCTGTAAATGAAAAAAGGAGTGAAGATATGAAGAAAGAAAAAGCTGATTTTCTTGAAGTTAATAAATTATTAAATCGGGTTGAGAAACAGCATGAAGAGCTTCGTAAAATAACTGGCGAAGGCGAACCTTATCAACACTTAAAGAAACAAAAACACGTCACTGTCTATACCAATGATAAAAAAGCCATGAAGTTCTGGGAAGAGTGAAAAAAGAGAGAAAGAGCATAAGGAAAAACTGTCCCCAACTACGTTGTGGAACTAGGCAAAGCCTAGTGTTTATGTGGGTACATAAAAAATTCATCAATGTCCCCTTTGTGTCCCCCTATAAAACCATCAATGTCCCCTTCACGTCCCCCTCTTTGGATACCGTGAATAGTAGATTCATTAGTTGGGGAATATACATATAGATGATCTTCTCAAATTAATTTGTAAAGCGAATGGCCTCTGTTCCCCGCCTATTTCCCAAGGTTGGTTGCAGGGGTATTCTTATGCCAAAGCAAATTAAGAACAATGTGAATAAAAAATACAACCAGTGGCATAGTAGTAAATAACCTAAGGTTAAATCAATAAAACGCAACTATTGCCAATGCCCTTGTTTCTGCCTAAAAAGTTGGTACAGGAGTATTTTTCGTTATAGTACTTGATGGAGTTTATAGTCTTTAATCGTGCCAGAACTTGCCCGTCTAATTTATCCAACTCTTCGTCAACCGTATTAAATCGCGTATCATTAATATCCCACCGAACAGGAATTATTAAATAAACCCCTTGGGATCCAAGGGGTTTGGTGTCTTTCACTTTTATTGTTTATGTATGATTTTATTCAGCTAAAAAAGGATAGTTTTCTTTTCTCTAAGTCCTCTTCCGGTATCGGCCCCGCCTACGCCAGATACTATGACAGCCACACATGCCATCCAACCCATTTTCATTATAACAGAAAGCGCTTACATTTCCAATGATTACTAGAAAACATTTTTGGACTTGTTATTCTACGCTTTAGTGTTGCATGGTTGTTCCCTATTAGTAGTTTCTCATCTTCAATTATACAGGAACCCTTATGATGTAGGTATTCAAGTGAGATACCCCTTCTTAAGGCTATTTGTTCCATTAATCTAATTTCATGATACATAGCATCAGACAAGCTTCCTTTTTCAATATTCTTATTTATTTCAAAATAAAACCCAGCCAATAATTCTACCGGTAATTTATCGTAAAGAGAACTTTTTGCTTTCACTATAAATCACCTCCTAATTAAACCATACAAAAAACTAGCACCAATTGAAATAACTTTCTACAAAATAATAGATGATAACTAAAAGTAACAATACATAAAGAGATACCTCTAGTAAACGTCACCAGTTTGATTCAACCCTACCCTAAGATAACTTCAAAAGAGCATAAGGAAAAACTAACCTCCTATTACAAATTAACAGGTGCAAATTTTGAAGGTTCTTAAAACCCTTTTAAAATAACCATTTTTCCGTTTTTACTTTTTTATTAGTTTTTAAATTTTTAATACTCAAAGAAATTTTAAACACCTGTAAAGGCCAATACACTCACCGAAATCCTCAAATGCCTATAATTCCTAATTTAAGTGAATAAAAAAAAGAGGCTAATTCAACACCTTAGCCTCTTAAGTATATCAGTACTATAATTTAAAGGGTCCTTTTATCCCCTTAAATTGGTCATCTTCCCCAACTTCAATAGTTTAGATAGGGCTTCGTTTGATTGACCCTTACCTTCATCAGTATCTTCTTCATAATTCACTTGTCCTTCAGATAGACTGTTTGGTGTGGAAGCTGGCTTACTTTTCTCGGGTACCGGCTGCACCATTTGCTGGGCAAGCGCCGCCCCTTCCGGATTCCCGACAATTAAAGAAACGATATTATAAAGAATCTTCTGCCCTTCCTCTGTTTTCAAAATTGCTAATTGTTCATTCGCAAAGGCGTCTAGTGGAAGGTAAATACCTTGTTCCTTATAAGATCCATTCCGAACCTTTAATCCATCTTCAATAAGCGCGCTAATAAGTTCATTTCTACTTTTAAAGCTGTCTGCCAACTCATTAAATTCATTAGCCCATTTTATCGAAGTTTTTGGGGTATATTGAATACCTCGACCTGGAGTGATTTTTCTATTGGACAACGTTACCACCACCTTGTATCACAACTAAGTGAAGATGTTGCTCTCATTTCTTTAATTTTCAAGCTTCAATAGATTGCTTTTCAATTTCAGCAATAATATTTTTCAAGAGATATGCCTTACTAGTAAAGAAACTGGCTTGATCTATATTCGGAGGAAATAGACAATCTTCATCTTTAAGTTCAGCTAAGTATTGATAGGCGAAGAGAAGTCCTCCCCCAACAATAATCATTTGCCCAACGTTTGTATCAACAAAATACCGGATGACTTTATCTTTCACTTCTTCGGCATATTCTTTCGTGTATTTATCAACAATCTTTGTGATATCTGCTGTTTTGGACTGCCATGTCGCTTTAAAAACAGGAGAATATTTAGGTTTTATAATCATTTTATCGATTTCTGGCTTAATGAACTTCCTCATGAATTCTTCACGTGTAAAAGAAATCTTAGGTGTTTTACCCACCCTTTCAAAACGGCTCCGTATGCTGTCAAATTCCTTTAGTTCTGCTGCTTCTTTCATAATTAAATCAATATATTTATTTGTACCTATCAGATGATTTGTGGATTTAGTTGAATTTAAACCATTTTCATCATATAGAGCTAAATCCAATGTTCCGGCTCCTAAATCAGCTATGGCAAACTCGTCATGGATTTGTGATGAAAATTCGGTTTCCACCACTTCCCCATCTACTAAATCAAAGGCCAATGCCAAGTAGCTCGTTACGCCTTCCACATTAAGCTGAACATCCGTAATGTTAAGGGTTATGGTTTTTCCTTTATAAGGCCCTTTTATTGCTGTAATTTCATGCTCACCCATATACAAGTTTATTTTTTCCGAAGACGCCTGTTTGGCCTCTTCTATTGGAAGTCCAAAACTCAATGGTACGTCTACCTTATCGGTCTTACCCGATTTCCAAGCTGCTAAGGCTAATCCTGCTAAAGTTGTTACTACATGGATTTCATTCCCTAATTTATCTCTTGCATCACTGCTGGTTTCTCTTAAATTATTTTTGTCATTCGTTGAAATTTGAGCATATTCCCCTACTGTATAATAAGCATTTGTTCGATTCTTAGGTAAGGCTTTACTTTTAATATGTAAATGAAGAATCATATCATCGGGAAAAGATTTATCTGAGCTCTCATCTGGCATATCTTCGGCAGTAGTTTCAGCGTTTTCCCCGATTATACTCGCGATATTTATTGAAACAACATTTCCATTTTGATCGATATATGTAATTTTATTAGAAATGTTCCCACTATCTACTCCTGCGATTAAATAATCCTCTTTAAATAAAAAATCAAGTTTTGTCATGATTTTCCCCCTTTGGACTAATCTAGTTTAGTCTATTCTACTTATATCCAATATATAGAGACTTTTCATTAAAGTCAATAATGAGTTAGCGCTAGATTAGCGTTATCGGTACTCTATCGCTAACCACACATCGATAAACCAGCGCTATCTAGATCTTAATCTAGATATTAACTCAAAACCATTTAATTTTTGGTTATTGTCCATAAAGTATTTGGCGCTAAGTTGTCGTTATCGGCGTTTTAACTACCTCTTCCAAACTATAGATACCCGCAAATTATCGCTAAATGTTTTTTTATACTGCAGTTGTTTATCGTTAAATTGACGTTATCGGTGTTTTAACTTAATTTACAAAGAAGAACTCCACTCATTAATCTAGACTAATCTAATTTATTCTTTTGATACTTTTAAAATAAACTAGATTAGATTAGATTAGTTTAAGTCGAATTCACTTCATTTTTTCTATTAAAGCCAGCAAACGTAGTTGATTAGTATTTATCTAGTAGGTAAACTATAGATATGGATAAATTGACGCTTAGCGATAGGTAGATAAAAATAAGCTATAGTTAAACTAGCGTTAAGAGGAGGGTTATCGTGACAAATAGAGTCCAGGCTAATAAGGATTTCATTAAAGAAACACTTCGTGACGATGCATTATATACTTCGTTGGTGCTTGATAAGGAATATAGTAGCAATCTATTTAAGAAAGATATATTAGAGTTAGATCCCAATGCCATGTATTCAACTACTGATTGTTCCGATAAAATCTTTCATATAGCTAATTCAACCCTAAGGTATTACGTCAGGATGCTAGAGGGATACTTAGAGATATATGTAGAGGGCAGAAAAAAACGATTGCCGTACCTCAGCGTTTTTAAAATCCATATGACTTTACTGGCAATTGAGAGGGGCGAAACAATCTCTGATATCCAAGTTAAGTTATCGCTAAAATCGATTCCTCAACAAAATGGCGGGAAAGCAAAAGGGAGTAAATATAATGAAGAAACCTTAGATCAATTATTCTCTGAATTTGATAGAAGGCAGAATGTAATGATGAGAACCTTTACTCTACAAAATACGATCAATCTAATTGAAGTGGAGTTGCTAAGACGGAGAACGGGAATAGCTGATAGGCAAAGACAAATTGAAGTTATTGAAGAAAAGATTAAAAATCATCGGTTAAATCGCAAAATGGATCGACAAGCAGCGAATGTGTTACGTAAAAGTTTGGAACAAAAGAAAAATACAGGTTTTTTCTCATTTTTTGCAAAAAAAAATACAGAAGACACCTTGAATTTAGAAGCTGAAATACTGGTGGATGAAAGAGACATTAAAGCTGACCATATAGAAGTGGAGTTTCTTGAAGAAATTGAAACACTAAGGAAGAAGATTAGCCAAATTGAAGAAGAGTCACTCGCTTTAGAGAAAAGGTTAAAGTCTGAAACAGCACTTCTAACAAATGAAAGTAAAGTTCTAGAACAAACCATGGAAGATTAATGGTTCCTTTTTATTAGTTTCTGGTCCAAGTGTTAGAGAAAAAAATTGGCTGTTCCTAAACTTTTAGCACTTTATCGCAAAAAGACTTTTTTACATTTCATCGTTCTGATTCATATCAGGAATTAAAGTGTCCTTTTGCTTAATGAAGATCAAGGATGGTCTATAGCTTTTCATTGCCTCTCTATACATTTATAGCAAGTAAGAGGGGAAAGGGAAGACCTTACCCCTTAATAACGTTGAATTGAAAAGGATACAAGTTTATGGCCCCATCTAAGGGGGCCTAAACTTGTATCCTTTTCATGGTTTAGAACTAGAATATTGGTAAAATCGATTTTCGTGAACGGTTCTCTAGAATGGGGTTCGTTTCACAGCTTAACATCTATATTCTGGATATCTATTGGCGATTGTATAAAGATATTAGAATAAGACATAAATTTAATATGTAATCTTTTAAAAGACAGTTTATTTAGATTTATATTTCTTCATATTAATCTAATATTTAATTGTTCTGTTTGAAGGGATTTACTCGTAAATAAACAAATTTAATAAAAAAGTATATTTAATAAGAGAAAACAAATTTAATAAAAGAAACAGAACTAATAGGCAATTTTCAATTGTTAGGTATATCCCTTGAGACACAAGAGTTCTAGCCATTCTTAAGTGTTGCTATAACAGAGTTTCCACGTTCCCACATATAGAATGCAAAAGAAGTCACATTTACACAGGCCTTTTTTTAAACTATTCACAAATACACAGTATCATATTTATAATATCCACTATTACACAAGGCAACATTCGGAAACAAATAGACGTAAAAAAAAATCCTTCTCAATAAATCTGCCAAAAACTGTTGCAGATGTGGGAAGGAAAGACTTTTGTTATAAGTAAATGCTTTTCTGCTTTTTTGGAGTAAATTCTAATAGCCCTGTGAATGTCCTATTTTTTCACAAGGCTGGTTAAGCTATTAAATTACACCGTGCAGCTCTGGCGCTTGGCCGGTTTTGGTGTATTCTTTGATTTTGGCTTCATGGATTAATTCATAAGGAATCTTTTTTAAGGCCCCAGGAAGGTACTTTCTAAAGGCCATTCTGAAAAAGGCGCCAATCGAGTAGAAATGGAAAGACCCTTTTCGTTGTTTTTCTGTATGTATATGAATTCCTATCTGATCCATTGTTTGTAAAAAGAAATTTTTTATGAATCGATCACGTATGGTGAAGCTTTCATAGTCCTCATCCATAAGATAGTTCAGTTTATTCATTACTTCCTGTTTATAGGAAATCATGACATCGATTTGGTCCCTTGGTTTAAATTTAATTTGATGTCCATCAAAGAAGTAGGTGAGCTCCTTGGATAGTTTCGCCATGAGTGAGTTGACATTGAATTCATCCGTGTTTTCTTCCACACATTCCGGCTTCAAGGAAAAGGAGGCTTTTTTTATCCATATTTGCTTGCCACGAATCTCCACCCCTGTAAATTCGATGGAAAATAGAGCTTCTAAAACGCTTAAAGTTTTACGAACCCCTTTTGCATTTTTGTTTAGTTGAAGTTTAAGTGTCTTCATAGTCCGTTCTTGTTTGATTTTCTCCATTTCACCTGTCTTGCTGAAAGACAGACCAGTCCGGAACTGGTTTAGTAAGGATAAGAGAAGTTCAATTCCTTCCGGGTTGGAGGTACGTACGAATTCTGCTAAAATATTCGTTTCAAAAAGGGCATGCGGTATGATTAGGTAGTTGAGAGATACACCATTAAGTTCAGGTGTATTATACTTTTCAACATCTTTTAACACGATAACAGGTAACCCTTCGTGGATTTCCTCTTTCACAAAATGATGATCTTCTAAGAACTTTCTTCCTCCCCATAGGGTAGAATAAGAAATTCCAAGTTTCTTTGCCCAGTAAGAAAGATTATATTCCTTAAGCATGCCTCGTTGGTTTTGTTCTACGTGTAATTGATTTAACATGGTCATATATACGACATAGGCAGAAGCAGGAGGGCGCTCAAATGACTGATCACGAAGAAAATGGAATTCTTTTAAGATAGCGTGATGCATTCTAAAACCATGGATTCTTATTCTAGATTCTTTCATTTTGGGCACTCCTCTCGCCTATTTTTCTAGTTTAAATTATAGCAGAATGGAAAAACAGGAAATGGTGTCCTTTATTAAGGGATTTTCAAAGTTGCACAACGGGTGCTCATCCCTTGGGGGGCAAGGGATTGAAAAAAAATCTAAAAAATTTTGTGTGAGAGCAAACGTCATTTTTTCACAAGGTTTGTGCATGGTGTGAAAGGAAACGTCATGAATTTATAGGGGAGGGGATTCGGAAAAACGTTGATATATCAATGTTTTTATAAAATAGTCCATCCGAAAATGAGCATGAATAAAAAAACTTGCACAGAAATGTGTGCAAGTTTGTGTGAGAGCAAACGTCATTTTAATCATTTTAGAACAAAAAGAGATTAATTTGGCACTATTTTGTGTGGTGTTCTTAATTTTGGCTGAAATTTTTGTTGGTAATGTAGGGGTGTAATTGGATGTTTATCAAAATGCATTTAAAAATTTCAGATCAAATATAGGGAATTGTGCACATTGTGAAAGGAAACGTCAAACGGGAAAAAGTTGCACAGCTTATTATGGATGTATGAGATGTGCAAGATGATGTCGAGTTTATAAGATGTTTTGTTAACGGGAGATAAACCTGTATCCCCTTATCGTTGTGCACATTGTGAGAGCAAACGTCATATCGAAAAAAATAGATGCAAACCCATATAATGGTGTGCGCACTGTGAGAGGAAATGTCAAAAAAAATGAAAGAATAGATGTAATCCCATATAATGGTGTGCGCATTGTGAGAGGAAACGTCAAATGAAAGAATAGTTGCAATCCCATATAATGGTGTGCGCATTGTGAGAGGAAACGTCAAATGAAAGAATAGTTGCAATCCCATATAATGATGTGAGCATTGTGAGAGGAAACGTCAAATGAAAGAATAGTTGCAATCCCATATAATGGTGTGCGCATTGTGAGAGGAAACGTCAAATGAAAGAATAGATGTAATCCCATATAATGGTGTGCACATTGAAAAAGGAAACGTCAAATGAAAGAATAGATGTAATCCCATATAATGGTGTGCACATTGAAAAAGGAAACGTCAAATGAAAGAATAGATGTAATCCCATATAATGGTGTGCACATTGAAAAAGGAAACGTCTTCCCTTAAATGAGAGAGTTGAAAGAAATGCTGATATAACCAAAGTTCATCATCTAAAATAGAACGGAAATGTAAAAACTTGCACAACAACGTGTGCAAGTGCCCGTCATTTTCCCCCTTATTGAACAGAAGGAAATAAAAATTCACGTAAGATTTGGTTGTAACTTTTATATTTATAATAAAAGCCCAATCTCTAGCTTACAACACTGAGAATTTGGGCTTTAGTTAATTCACAAACGCACCCTTTAATTGAATAACCATTAGCTGCTATCGTTCAATAACTCCTTTTCGGATTATCAATTATTGATACAAATAAGGACTTTTCTGATTATGAGTCACAAACAGTTATTTTAGATTGATTCATAGGCTATTTACTCAAATTGAACGTATTCACCGCAGAAGTTGTACAAGTTGCACAAAACCAGCTTGGTGATTGGACGTAAATAATAACGAAACCCAACTAATCTTCTCTTGTGAAGGTAGCTGAGTTTTAAAGTGGAATATGCAAAATAGCACCGAAAGTTATAGATTTTAGTGAAAATACACACAAGAAAATCCATACAAAGAGCCTTGTGCATATTGTGAAAGCAAACGTCAAAACTAAAAGAGGTTGCTCTTTTTAACCGTTTGTTGACAAAAGCAACACTGCTCACTCATAATTACCATATTACTAGATTAAAAGGGGAACAAATATGGATTTTTTAGTTGGAGTTAAAGAGGTGGGGGAAATTCTCGGATGGGATCGGAGAAAGGTTTCCACCTATCAACTACGTGGCGTGCTTCCTAAACCAGTGGTCCATTTATATAGTGGCCCCATTTGGTTTCGAAAACAAATCGAATTTTATAAGGCTGGGAAAGGTTTTAGTGTCAGGACTTATTATATAAAAGGGGAGATGGTCTATGAATGTACGCATAATCAACCTTTTAAAGATACCAGCTATTCCCCTAACGACATCAAAGAACAGGTGGGAAATTTTATCCTTTATCAGGAAAAGGACGTCCAACAGTTGAAAAATGCCATCCTGGAAAAAAACCCGATTGTTCAATTTCTTTCTTTTGAGTCAATTAGCATTCTGCATGATTTGGGTATTTTGGAAACAGTGTTTTTTCAAGATTACATCCAACAGTACTCATTTGAATACAAGGAGTCAATAAAAGAAGGGTGGATTAAAGAATAATGATACAAACCCTGCAAACAAAATTTTTGAATGTCATGAAAACGGTTTTTCCAGATTATCCTCAAATCTATGTTGAATGGAAAATGGATATTAATCATCTTATGTCAGGTCAAGATGATTACCAGCCTAGCCAAACATTAAAAGCATTCTTTGTGATTTTGGATAGCTTGGTGAAAGATTATGAATTGAAATTCGAGAATATGGAACAATGGGTCGATGAATACATAGAAGAAATTAGAAATTTTGTACTTCCATACATACAGACAATAGAAGAAGAGAATTCACCCAGCTCTCCAAAGTCTAACAACAGGGAAGTGATAAATGCCTTGTTGAATCAAAATTTTGCCGAGTCCGGTTCGGCCTTATTATTTCACAAATTAAGGGAGACCATCAGTAAAAATGAATTCGACATTGCTACTGAGATTCCTACTGCAAGAATTGCGGAAAGAGCGTTAGAGGCGACGGCTCAAGTGAGGGCGGAAAATGATTATCTGATGATGAAATCGAATGTAGCCATCGAACAATGGAAAAACCTCACTTCTCAAGCTATCACGTCGATGGATGACTTAACCGCAGACATTTTTGATATTGTCTCTATACTTTGGATGCAACAGGCTACTCATAAGGACCAAATGATTCATTTCCATACAGATGACGCTTTGAATTTAAGGAGATTGCAAGGGAGGAAGGAAGATTTAGACGGCTACCAAATGTCTTACCGGAAAAAAGAGCGCGATGATATCATGAAAAGATTGGCCGCACTCACAACGATATGGATCAGAATTGAAAAAGAGAATTTGAGGTTCATCAATGAGGATCAGGGAGATTTTGAAGAAATTGGACAAGTGCAGTTCAATCCCTTGTTTTTGGTGGATAGCGTGACTGTAGCCTACCGGGGGGATAACCCGATTGGTATTTATGAATGTAGCATTCGTCCGGGGGAATTGCTTGCCAACTTCTTGTACGGTTCCCAAAGAAGCAGTGGGCTTCTTGCATTAAAGACTCTCGAATACCATCCAATTAAGCAAAAGTACCATAAACGGTTATCCAGGTACTTGTCCTGGCAATGGAGAATTCGCCAGAAGAGTGCGGATTATCTTAGGGCTTATCTTATCGGGGGAGATAAAGGTCTTTTAAAAGTCATGGATTTGGACGTGAACCCGAGATATGGTTCAAGGATTAAGGAACAATTTGAAGAAATATTGGATACTCTGCAGCAAGATGGAATAATTAAAGGTTGGAGCTATAAGGAAAACAACCTTGAGAAGCAAATAGAGCAGGAGAGAAATTGGTTCGCTAACACCTGGTTAAAGGCTCGTGTCCAAATCATCCCACCTAATGAAATAACGGGAATGGGAGATTACCAAGACTTATTATTGATTGAGGATCAGGATTACGACACAGAAAATTTATTAACTATGTTGAAGGGTATGACGGACAGGGAGGCTGTTGCAACTAGGGAGATAGTTGAAGAAAAACAGGTTTCCCCTGAGACGATTAATAAGGAAAGAATCGACCGGGGATTAAGCATTTTAGAGGCTGCTAAGGAAATGGGAATCTCCCATAGTACCTTGTCCCGATATGAAAGGAATTTAATTAAACGTCCTTATACAGTCAGCTTAGATAAAATGAAAGAGTGGTTAAACGCAAAATAAGCATTTTAACAATGCTTATTTTTTTTGAAGATATTCCATCCAAACATATCATGCTCCATGAATATGGGTAGGTATATAAATGATCTGGTATTTCTTTTGTTAAAGTGGTGTTTGATATTTATGTTGAAGTGAGTGAGTATTAGATTGTTAAACTTATTTAAGTTAAAGACGCAGGATAGGATAAGTGGTGAACCTAATATCTCAAACTCGCAACAAGAGAAGTTTTTGAAGCTAAGCCTATCAACGGTATATGTGTGCCATACATTTTAAAGCATATAACCTTACGTGTATTTTCTATTCAATGTCATTATCAAGAAGGCGTAGGATATTTTCTACGGCACCTGCATGATTACCTTTTCGGAATTTATCAATAAAATCAATATAAAGAAGTTCAAATACCTTTTCTAATGTGTAGCCATGTTCTGGCTGAACTTCATCCATATCTGCAAGCAACACCTCTCCACGCAAAGCGAATTTTCTTCTCATTCGTAAATTCAACGTTTTCATTTCTTGGTTTTTAACTTTATGGATTAATTTAAAGGTAGTTTCCCCATACTTTTCAAGTCTTGAATCTTTACCAGCATACTGATCCAATGATGTGAGCAATCGGAATAAGGACTTCGAATCTGGATTCTTTTTCGCAAAAAGTAAGAAGTCATTATATAAAAGATTCATTAAGTCATTTTGTTCGAAATGCATGTCTGATAGGTCTTGAATATCTTCACAAAAAACTTCTGCTCTTAAAAAAAGATTCAAGGGAACGTCTATACTCAGTAAGACGGTAGAAGATTTATTTACTCTATGGAGAAATTTTCCGATAAAGTTTGATGATCCAATCAAAGATAGTTCTTCATCAATAAGATTGGCTTGGCTATATTTCCCCATCGGTTACGCCCCCTAGTTGTTTCTTTTTGTATGCTTCTACAAATATTCGATGAGCTGCTTTTCGAACGCTACATTTCCAAACGTCCGCATAATCGCCTATTTTTTGATAAGTTGCATGATCTACTTTGCAATGAACCGTGTAAGGCTGGTCCGTATAGGTGACGTCAGGATATACGAGCACCTGTGTAAGTCCAAATAACAGTATCTCTGTGCCAAAGGCTGTTTTAGACCCATTCCAGTATCGTCGGGATTCCTTTCTTAATATCATGTCCACGGATTCGTCCACGGGAATCTTTATGTCATGCAGCTTATCCGAACGAACTTTTCTTTTTTGTGTTTCAATCATTTTTTTATTAGATGAAGATAGAACCGGATTCAAATGGTTAACCTTTCCCATTTGCTATTCCCCTTTCAAAATTGCCTTTTTCTTTGGGTTGGTTGGTTAGTTGGTTACGTCGTTTTGCTAAGCCAAGAGTGGAGGGAGGTATTTATTTCAGAATTTTTGGCAAGGCTTTTTTTAGTGAGGTGATACGAAATGAGTAAAGATATTTCAAAGGAACTGGCTGAAAAGCTTGCTAACAAGGCATCCACGCTACATTACGTAAAAAGCACAAATGAATCTAAAAAGAAATAATTAGCTCAAAGTAATCTTAATTTCACCCTGTTCAGTAATTTTGAATGGGGCTAGATTATGTTTTTTTATATAGTTTTGATCTTTCCAGCAACCATCTTCATCCCGCCCCCAATGCGGGCAGGGGAGAGGGACGTCAGCAATTTTATGTTTTTGGAGAATAGTTTTATATTCATTTGAATGTGCGGCTATAAATAAGGCCAAACGGATAATTTGATTACGATCTAGATCAGTCACTTTATATACATTCTCTATATAATTTTTATATACGTCCGGGTATCTTACGGTAGGTCTATACACCAATTTCCTTCCTCCTTTGAAAATAGTATATGGACGTCTGCTGGTTAAAATGCCATTTGGTCAAATATCGATAGTTACAAGAAGTAAGGTTTTATCATGGAAATGAAAGAACAAATTTAGTCTAGTCTGGTTTTTTAGATTGTAATCTAGTCTAGATTAGATTTGACCAATTTTAGTATCTGTAAGATTGTTATGTAAGCCATGGTTTATCCTTATAAAAAGGACAAGTCAGAAAAAAACAGAAGATAAGATCAGGTCTAATTTAGAATGACAATTAGTGGACTAGTTTTTCTGTAATGCAAAATTCACTTGTGTTTCAGCAAATAGTTTCTTGGAGCCCTACGAAAAAATTCCGTAGTTTCAGTCCATTTTCTTTCCTTTTCTAGTTCAAAAAATGTTGGAGGTACTGAGCACTTCGATTAACCTCCGTAAAGATTCCGTGTATTTTAAAATATACCTCGATAGAATATATATAATATATAACATCCCCTAATAGTTTAATACTCACTATTCTTAGTTAGTAGGATTTATTGTTCAATATGTCCAGATTCAAGAATACTAAATCTACCAAAGCTTTCCCCTCTTTTTTGCGAATTTATTGCAATCAATTCCGAATAAACCATGCTTACTATTAACAACAATATCCTTCGTGGCTGTGTAAAATCAATAGCCCAATGCTTTGTAGGCTTAATGGGAAGTATTGTTCTATAAATTGTAATCAACGAACAGGTGCTTTACTTTATAAAAGGAGTTGCTGCAGCAACCTCTCTTATAAAGTAAAGATGCAGGATTGTTGAATAGGATTCAGGATTCATGGAATCCATCCTACAATTTCTAAAATCGTCAATACAATCTCAAAGACAATGAGAATTACAATATCCATTCAACGAAGAGTCTCCTGATCGAATGGCTGATGTTAGAAAGATCATCCATTTATATGGAAATTAAAATTTTGCTTTTCATGATTTTATACCGGTCATTTAATACAAAAAATCCAGCATCCAATTGGAAAAACCTTTGGCTATTGGTTATAAACCAGTGAGTTTCACAATGTCTTTTACATTTAATCGATTCGTGTTTCTACTATTATGTACTCGGAGGGCCTCTTCTATCTTTTTTCTAGGTTGTGAAGGGCGCCCCATGTGTTTACCTCTTTATTCTTTTTCCTAATTAGAGCCATACGATGATAAAACCCACTTAAGTACCTCCTTGAAAATAAATAAGGAGGTATTCTATATGTCAGGTTGTGACCACGATTTTGACCATGGTTTTGGATTTTCTTAAAATCCCCTCCATGTTTATAAAAAGGATAAAGAGAGACTGTATGTGAGGCCATCCGTCTCTAAGAAAATTTGGTACAGGATGGTTTAATCCTGGGTGACGTACATTTTCAGCCCTCTTTCAGATGGTCCAGTCACTCGAGATTCCAAGTAACCACAGAACCCCCCCTCTTTTGCTATATCTATAGACTCTCCAAGGTCTTTTTGATCATAAAATTAAAACCTGTCATATAAATGACAGGTTAATTCCTTAGTTGGGAATATTTCCAACTGCGGCAGTTCATTTCCTGAATCGTTTACCCATCCATGAAATAAAGGGCGTATTACAATGTTGGAGGCTTATGAAGGAGTATAAGATAGACTGGCGCTAAATGAGAGTTGGGTGATATCAGCTGCTGAGGGATCAGACCCTACACGCGTCCTTATACGAATACCAATACGATCACCCTCAGCGACTACTAATGATCCGAGATTTATATTGGTTGCTGTATAGAAAGTACCGGCAGTAACCGTATTACCTGGACCTCCAAAAGTAAGCGAGCTAGTCAGCAGAGTTGTCACGTAAAATGAAGAAAGATGACTAATCCCATCATTAGGAGATGACGGTGCGCGGAAAACTGTAAAATCATATACAAGAGCTGTCACATTTATAGAAGCCACTGAAGCAACCAATAAATCTGCACTTATTTGTAAATTTTGAACGGTTCCATCAAACGGAATTGGGAAAGCAAAACCACCTGCTTCTGGTGGACTAGTTGATTCTCCAGAACCGTCAATAACTTCAACCGTGTTATTACCAAAACCCATTAAAATAGGAGCAGCTGAGACTACTGCAGCACCACTGAGGATAATACCCGTTGAAAATGGAATTAATCCTCCAGATCCTTGAGCACCAGTAGCACCTTGTGGTCCTTGGAATCCTTGAGCACCAGTAGCACCTTGTGGTCCTTGGAATCCTTGAGCACCAGTGGCACCTTGTGGTCCTTGGTCTCCTTGAGGCCCTTGGAATCCTTGAAGTCCCTGAGGTCCCTGAGGTCCTTGAACGCCTTGAGCACCAGTAGCACCTTGTGGCCCTTGGAATCCTTGAGGCCCTTGGAATCCTTGCGGCCCTTGATCGCCTTGAGGCCCTTGGAATCCTTGCGGCCCTTGATCGCCTTGAGGTCCTTGGAATCCTTGCGGCCCTTGGTCGCCTTGAGGTCCTTGGAATCCTTGCGGCCCTTGATCGCCTTGTGGCCCTTGAAATCCTTGCGGCCCTTGATCACCTTGCGGCCCTTGGAATCCTTGCGGTCCTTGATCGCCTTGCGGCCCTTGGAATCCTTGCGGCCCTTGGAATCCTTGCGGCCCTTGATCGCCTTGAGGCCCTTGGAATCCTTGCGGCCCTTGATCGCCTTGAGGTCCTTGGAATCCTTGTGGGCCTTGATCGCCTTGAGGTCCTTGGAATCCTTGTGGGCCTTGGTCGCCTTGCGGGCCTTGGTCGCCTTGTGGGCCTTGGAACCCTTGCGGGCCTTGGTCACCTTGTGGGCCTTGATCCCCTTGTGGGCCTTGGAATCCTTGCGGGCCTTGGTCGCCTTGCGGGCCTTGGTCGCCTTGCGGGCCTTGGTCGCCTTGCGGGCCTTGGTCGCCTTGTGGGCCTTGCGGGCCTTGATCCCCTTGTGGTCCTTGAACCCCTTGTGGTCCTTGGTCGCCTTGCGGACCTTGGTCGCCTTGCGGTCCTTGGTCGCCTTGCGGGCCTTGGTCGCCTTGCGGGCCTTGGTCGCCTTGCGGGCCTTGTGGGCCTTGAGGTCCTTGGTCGCCTTGAGGTCCTTGGTCGCCTTGAGGTCCTTGGTCGCCTTGAGGTCCTTGGTCGCCTTGTGGGCCTTGGTCACCTTGTGGTCCTTGGTCACCTTGCGGGCCTTGGTCACCTTGCGGTCCTTGATCGCCTTGTGGGCCTTGAGTCCCTTGTGGTCCTTGTGGTCCTTGATCGCCTTGTGGTCCTTGAGGCCCTTGCGGTCCTTGATCGCCTTGTGGTCCTTGAGGCCCTTGCGGTCCTTGATCGCCCTGTGGTCCTTGATCGCCTTGCGGACCTTGGTCGCCTTGCGGTCCTTGGTCGCCTTGAGGTCCTTGGTCGCCTTGAGGTCCTTGGTCGCCTTGAGGTCCTTGATCGCCTTGTGGCCCTTGTGGTCCTTGTGGTCCTTGTGGCCCTTGTGGCCCTTGTGGCCCTTGTGTTCCTTGTGGCCCTTGTGTTCCTTGTGACCCTTGTGGTCCTTGAGGCCCTTGTGTTCCTTGTGGTCCTTGAGGCCCTTGCGGTCCTTTTTTATCATTATCAGATACGTTTACTTCCACATTAACGTTTTGCTCGACCTTTTGTTCTTGTTTAGAATCGCATTTGCATTGACTATGTCCGCAATCCTTACATTTGTTATGATCGCATCTGCATTGACTATGTCCGCAATCCTTACATTTGTTATGATCGCATTTGCATTTGCTATGTCCACAATCTTTACATTTTTTATCTTTTTTATCCTTACCCAATTTTGTATCCTCCTTTTCACAAAACATTACTTTATTTTATGAATCTAGAATTTTTCGGATTGGATAAAACCAAATAAAAAACCCCTATTTTAAACACAGAAGATATTTAAATACCTATTCTCACTTGAACAACGGGAAGAAGAGATTGAGGTGACATCTGAGGAAAAACAGGCAGAGATCACATTGCGGATCAAAGAGTCAGAAATTTAGCGGGGAGAGGTAAAGAAGGTAAATCGGACGTTGAAGGATTATGGGGAAAAGAAATCGCACAATTAAAATGTAGATTCATCAAGTTAGGGAGTCAATATAAAACTACTCATAAATTGTAATATTGCTGTCATTTTTAAAATTAGAGCATATTATGTTATGTAAAAACCAATTTAGTATCTCCTTAACACATCAAGAGAGAGTTTCTATATGTCCGGTGGATTCGTCGACGTTACGGCTACTACTATAGATAGTATAGAATAAGCCGACCTGTATTGGTCGGTTTTCTTCAAATTTGATTTCTATTACAAGAGAAACGCTCCATTATGGAATTTAAAATAAGCTAAGGCGCTAAAAAATAGTCAGGTTTGAAGGTGCATTTTATAATTTGTATGCACAAATAAACTTTAGGCTGTTTTAGCTATTGAACCTTCCGTACGTAAAAGTACACTTTTCACAAAGAATAGAGCCTATAATATAAAAAATCGCTGATTTTCTTGAAGTTAATATGCTGTTAAATTGGGTTGAAAAACAGCAAGAAGAACTTCGGAAAGTAAATGAAGAAGGAGAACCTTATAAACATTTAGCAACACGTCAGGATGGAAAGATGCAGGATACCTTGCAGCAGTGCAATATCCTTAGTTGCCTTTTAGAATTATTCGTTTAATCCTTTTTCTAAAGCAAAAGAAATTACCTCTTTTCTTAAAAGTTATGGATTAAACCGCAAAAAAGCCATTTATATAGGCGACGGTTAAGAGATATTAAAGCCTCTAAAAAGAATCAACTTTGTATAGCAACATCTTGGGGATACGATTCTAGAACTCTTAAATGAAGGACATGCAGCCTATAAATATATTGCACAACAGCCGAAAGACATGCATTTTTACAATATATCAGGATTTAAAACAATCTCTTTTAGGTTTACTTCATCCAAAAATGTAGCTAATTTAAGGTTTTAATCAATCTTTTTTCAAAAAATAAGAAAGCACATCCTTTTTTTCGACTTGAAGAAGAATTTGCTTAAGAGTTTTTCGGGGTTGTCCAATCTAATATAATACCAGAATCATATATTATCTCAGAGTTTATAAGGGAGGGGGGATTAATTTGGGTAAAGATAAAAAATGTAAGGATTGTGGACATAGTAAATGTAAATGCAAACATAAAAAATGTAAGGATTGCGGAAAAAGTAAATGCAAATGCGAATCTAAACAAGAACAACAGGTAGATCAAAACGTTGAAGTGATTGTAAACGTACCTGCAGGACCACAAGGTGCTCAAGGACCTCAGGGGGTTCAAGGGCCGCAAGGCGACCAAGGACCAACGGCATTAAAAGCTTTCGGGTCATTACGTGGAGACGCATTCCTACATCCGGTTACTTTGGGTACCAATATTATTTTTTCTTCACCAGGTCCTGCTCTAAACACGATTCCTGATCCGACAACTGATACTATAACTATAGATAATACAGGTGTATATGAGATATCAGCAAGTTTAGAGGTATTATTAGATCCTGGAAACGGCGCTGTATTTTCTCTGGTTAATAATGGTATATTTTTCGGACCTGAATTTAGTGCCTTTATAAGTTCTGCTCCAGGTACTTTTTCTATACTACGTACAGGTATTACAGTGCAATTTACCTTAAATGTTGGAGATATGATTAGTATTCAGGCTACACAGCTTAATAATAATGCAGCATATTCAAATGCTTCTTTAACTGTTATACAAATTCAATAAGGAAAACAGGTCAACGTCCAGCAACAGTTTACAACTTTTGAAGTTTGCAAAAACGCCAATCACTTTTCTATCAAAGGATGGGCGTTTTCCGTTTTTTAAAATTGTTGATAAATCAACGTTTTGATCTTCTTAGGAAAGCCTTACAGCTGCATAAAAAAGAGAACTTTATGCAAATCCCTGTTGAACTACTGGCGGTTAAATAAGGACATTTTCTCTCGAAATGAATGTATGAATTTCTCTTTCTGGATACCAAATAAAAAAAATCATGGACAAGGTTGCTTCTTACCATGGGATTATTTAGGGATTGATGTGCAAGATTGGGGTTAATTACTTGCAAGGGTTTGGTTTATTATTAACTCAAACTTGAAAGTAGCTCGTTGCCTTCACTTGCGCGGCTTTGACAGGAAGTTATTCCATTCGGAATATAGTTCAGAGTCCAAAACTTTGACTTGCCGCAAAAAGGGGTCAATTAATCCTAGTTCGGATAAGGAATCTAAAAGCCGAACCGGTATGGGTTTCCGATCATAAGAATTCGCATGATCTACGACTTTCAGAATCTGCCGATTATCAACAAATATGTGACGAATGACGCAGCGATCTAAATTAGTAAATCCTAAACGATTCATTTCCTTTTTCATATTAACCAGCTGTTGAGTAATAGATTCGGATATCGTTCCTTGTTCCTTAAGATAATCACGTAATGAAGGACCATCGATGTATTCCATAATGATATAATTTGGGCCTGATTCAAAAAACTTCGGCATAAATGGCAAACCTTGACCTTTGATCATCGCCTCTTTTTCCTTCTTAACATTTTTCGGTTTTAAGAATATTTTCACACAACGATCTTCCGTTAACTTGAATACGGCTCCCTGTATCCCTTTGCCTATCAATGGGTATGAAGTCGGATTATTAACAACCAACTCCTCTTCTTTTCCTCTGCGAGTCACAGTAATAGAGCTGAAATCATTCATGCTGTTCTCCTCCTTTTCACTAAAATTTTAGAAATTCACGGGTCAAATATATTTTGAAGAGAAAAGGATCTTATAAATTCATTATATGGTGTCAATGGGACAAGGAAACGGCGCTTGACTATAGCAAACTCTAATCATTTACATAAAATATAGTAAGCTATGGACCTCAATCAAGGAGCCCAATCATATAATAAGGAGTTGATCGATATTGGAGGATTTTAAATCTATTATTGTTTCAAGTGGTAAAAAAACAGTAACCGTTGTTGACAATCCAACATCGTATCCGATGATAGGGAAGGGAAAACAAGGCGCTGTTTTTAAAATTTCTCCTGATCGCTGTGTGAAGATTTTTCCGGACCCAGAACGTTGTCAAAATGAGAGTCAAGCGTTAAGAGCTGCACAGGAAGCGCGCATAGTTCCAAGGCTTTTTGAAGTCGGATCCCATTATATTGTAATGGAGTACATTGACGGTCCTTCTTTAGACCAATTACTTGCATCAAAAGATTTCTTACCGGAAGATATGACGAAGAAAATCCTATTCTTGCTAAAAGAAATGAAACGTTTAAAGTTTACGCGGCTGGACGCAAAATTAAGACACATCTTCGTGAATTCTCAAGAAGAGCTTATAGTAATAGACCATGCGAACTCTTTTATAAAAATTGACTCCGTTCCTACGGAGCTGTTCAAAGATTTGAATGAAAAGGGTCTATTTTCATCATTTTTGGAACAAGTAAAACAAACAGATCCAGAATCCTATATGGAATGGAGAAACTTAGAGAAAAAGAAAAAAAAGGATAAAAAGTAATATCATGATAGGAAATGTGAAGGAGTGATCGAAAGTGGAGGACTTTAAATCTATTAGTGTTACTGAAGGGATTAAAAAAGTAGATGTAATAAAAAATCCAACGTCGTTTCCGCTGATTGGTAAGGGGGCGCAAGGAGCCGTTTTTAAAATTTCTTCAGACAAATGCGTGAAAATTTGTGCAAAACCAGAATATGCCGTTAAAGAGGGGCATGTATTAAAAATTGCACAGAATTCTCCCACAATTCCCCGGCTTTATGAGGTGGGGCAAAACTATATTATTATGGAATATATTGAGGGGCCAACTTTATTCCAGTATTTAGAGTCTGGAGGGGTCCTATCCGAAAAAATAATGAGGCAAATTCTTTTTGTGCTAAATGAAATGAAGCGTTTGAAGTTTACCAGATTGGATGCCGATTTGCGCCACATTATTGTAACAAAGGAAGAGGAATTAAAAGTAATAGATCATTATAGCTCCTATACAAGGGTTCGATACCGGCCAGAGCTGATATTCAAAGGTTTAAAAAAGTTGGGTCTATTACCATTGTTCTTGGAACAGTTAAAAGAAATGGACCCGGAATCCTATATGGAATGGAAAGATTTATAGACAAAATAAGTAACTCCCTTAAAGCTAATAAGGGAGTTACTTTATTCTGTGGGAAAAAACCCACGTTATTTTGGATTGCTATGATGATGGATGATACGATCCACGATATCTGGCAATTTATTTTTCTGTTCTAAAAGAAACTGGTAAAGAGCATCTCTATCCTTCGTACCCACATTCCACTCTTTAGGGATGGATTGGATCACTTCATAGATCGATTCGTTTGGCAAATTCACTATTTTTTCTATAAACGATGTAAGCTCTTTGTGATCATCGAGAAGAGAGAAAGCCCATTTATAAAAAGGCCAGTGGTAGTTATATACCGGTGTTTCACTTAGCGTTTGAGCAGACCATTGGTAGCGACCCGGAAAAACTCTGCCATGATCAATCATATGGACATAATAGCCTCCATCATTGAGAATTTCCAAAATGACATTCATCGTACCTCGGTCAGAATTATTCACCCATTGGTCGAATACCGTTATACCGGCAAGCATATCTCGGTTTTTAACATCCGTCTTAGTGGGAGGATTTACTCTAACATTCTCGAAAACTGTACTGTTTTCAATAAAAAGACAGCCATACTGGTATCCAGAACTATAGTTGAGTTTAGTAGATTGTAATTCAGGAGTCTTCTTGATAAAGTCTTCCGGTATAAATACAAGGTCAAATGGGATAACGGGAAGTGAAAGGAGCTCTGCCAATTTGCCGATCAGGTACTCATTGACTACTTCTTTTTCTCTTCCTTTCTTAGTATCGAACCACTTCACTACATATTCTTTGCCATCACTGAAAAGAATGACATGTGCGGTTCCGCCCCTTAAGGTTTGTACATATTTAACTGGGTATTTTGTCATATCACTTTGTCTCCTTTAGAAATATTTGTCTAGCTCTATTTCTTTTTATTTTTCTTATCTTTTTTATTCTTTACCTTTTTCTCTTTATCTTTTTTATTAACTATATTGCTCTTGTATTGATTGATGAAATTGGCTATAAGATTCGGTAAATGACTTTTCTGTTCTACAAGAAAATTGTACAGCGCTGCACTTTCCTCGTTCGAGACTCCCCACTCTTCAGGGATGGATTGGGTAACTTCATAGATTAATTCGTTTGGAAGGGATACAATTTTATCTACAAACGATATAAATTCTTCTTCATTAAGCATAGAGATGGCCCATCGGTAAGTTTCTTGGTAAGGGATATCATAATTCAGATTCTGAGTAAGCGTTTTTGCAGACCATTGATATCCACCCGGAAAACATATACCATGATCAATCAAATGGACAAAATAGCTGCCATCACTAAGATGTTCCAGAAGTAAATTGCTCATAGTCCGATCGATGTTATTCACCCAAAGATCGAATACCACCATTGCGGCAAGCATATCGTGATTTTTCACTTCCGTCTTGGATGGAAAAGCTTTAACTACTTCATCTGGTACAATACTGTTTTCGATAAATAAACACGCATATTGGCATCCAGAACTGAATTTGTATTTTTTTGAATGTAATTTAGGAGTATTCTTTATGAATTCTTCTGGGATAAATACTAGTTCAAAGGGGACAACAGGAAGGGAAAGAAACATTGCTAATTTACCGACCACATACTCATTTACTACTTCTTTGGCTCTTTTACTCTGAGTACCGTTCCATTTCACTACATATTTTTTACCATCGCTAAAACGAATGACATGAGCCGTTCCACCCACTAAAGTTTGTACAAGCTCAACTGGATATTTGGACTGTCCCATGGTTTCCATGTCAATTAACTCCGTTATTTTTTTCTATTAAGCTGTATAGCCTTTGTTGTTCGATGATTTGCTTATTCAAATCAAAATTTTCATCAATAACCTGTCTTGCACTTCTAGTATATCTTTTCCATACTCTTGGATGACTCAGGAAATATTTTATACCTTGAGCCAATTTTAAATCATCTTTCTCAGGAACAAGGAATCCTGATTTTTTATGCTCAATCAATTCTGGAATCCCTCCGTGAAAGGTGGAGATGACTGGTAAACCGCTTGCCATGGCTTCTTTTAATGCATTTGGAATCCCTTCTACATCGCCATCTTCGCCCGTTTCACTAGCAAGGCAAAAGAGATGGGAATTTCTTAATTCCTTAGAAATTTGGTTGGAATCCATTGGTCCTCTAAGAAAAACGTGTTCGGTTAATTGGTTTTCATCAATGAAAACTCTTATCTTCTCTTCATCTTCTCCTGTCCCAATAATGTGCAGTGTCGTTCTTGGGAATTCCTGATGAATCCGTTGAAAAGCCTTCAAAAGCGTAAGGAATCCTTTTTTCTCGACAAGTCTGGCTACAGACAAGATTCGGATTTCTCCTTCCTTAGGTAAGGAGCGTTGGAAAAATGGGTATAAATCTAAATCTAGACCACCATATAATACATGTATTTTATCTTCTTTAAATCCTAATTTCATTAGTTCATCTGCGAGAAAATGGCAAACTGCAAAACAACCAGCTCCATGTTTTACTAAATTTTGATATCGGAGGACATTTTTGCGAAATCTTCTATATGTTTGAGTGGATGAATCACGTCCTCGAAAATGCACAATCAAAGGAATATCATACTCTATAGCTGTTGGTAAAATATCGATGGAATGTTTCCCTTGATGAGCGTGAATCACAACTACATTTTGCTCCTTAAAGAAGGCTCCAAGGTCTTGAATTTCGTTCAAATTATAATAATGTTCAAATTGATATTGAACATTGTCGCTATTTGGGTAAGGGCCTATTACAATAGGCCGATATTGATCCAACATAATGATCTGATTGTACATAAATCCTTGATTTATTTTAATAGGTTCTCTAATGTAAAAAGCGATTGTCTTCACTATTTCAATCCCTTCCTTCCCTCTAAAATCAAATTTTCGATAAAACTTTGAAATATTTGTCGATCTCGTTCAGTTAAATCTTTCGGAAAGGCGGACCATTTAAAAAATTGAACCTTTTGTATTTCTATATCATCAGGTTTTAAATCCCCGCTGAGTATGTCTTCGGTCACGTAAGCAATGTTGACTGGAAAGTATTGATCACCATTAGCCAGCTTCGTAAAATATTCCTTTCCTGAAAAAACGCCAATTAATTGAAGGTTACCGATATTAATTCCTGTTTCCTCCAAAATTTCACGCCTGCATGCTTCTTCCGCAGATTCTCCTAATTCAATAAAGCCGCCTGGCAATTTCCACATTTTATCGGATTGTACCATCAGAAAACGGCTGTTCTGATCGATAACCAAAACGGTGACCCCTGTAAGTATCAAAGCTCTTGGCCCAACGAGCGCACGTAAATCTTCAATGTATCCCATGTAAAGTCTCCTTTCTGATCAGTTCCTTTCTGGTTATTCCTCTTTTATAGTAAATGCAAATTGGAAAGGATTTGAAACGGACAAGTACATATATTTGTATGTTTTTTGTAAAGTTCTTAATTGTAGTGTATGAGCATAAGACACTGAAGAAATGCTGGGAAAAGGCTTTCCTTAAGTACATTTTTCATCATTAAGAACCCTGTAAAAGAGGGTATGACTTAATTTTGTGAAAAAGTGTGTTATTAACCTAAAGCAACAAATCGATGATTTCATATTATAGATATTAGGGTTATCAAAAAGAAGAAAAGAGGTGGTAGATTAGATGAATGATTTTAAATTAATTAAGGTTGAAAGAATAGAAAAGAACGGTGCAAAAGAGCTTATTATTCATAATCCGACCACATTAAAACTAATTGGGGAAGGAACTCAAGGTGCTGTTTTCCAGTTAGATAGGGATCGTTGCGTAAAGATTTATGTCAATCCAAATGCAGCAACTAAAGAGGGGAAAGCACTTGAAGCAGCGAAGGAAGCTCATATTGTTCCGAGGTTATATGAAGTTGGACCAAACTATGTAATTATGGAGTATTTAAAAGGTCCAAATTTAAAAGATTATTTGAAAGAAATTCAAGATATTCCCGAATCGTTTACAGAACAAATCATAATGATTCGAAAGGAACTAAAGAGAGTTGGATTTATTAGGATCAAGACCTCAATCGGACATTTTGTTGTAACAGAGGGGAATGTGCTGAAAGCAATCGATCATTCAGATGGTCTCACAATGAATGATCCATATAATCCGAAGATGTTTCGTGATCTAAAGAAATTGGGGTTATTGGATAAATTCCTGGAACAAGCAAAGAAAATCGATCCTGAATCATATGAAGACTGGCAGAAAAATATCGATTTCAATGCGATATAGGAAACCTACCCGATAGGATGAAAAAATGGGTGTTTCAAAGGATTTAAGTGGGGCAAGTATGGCATAGGTCAAAAAAACACATGATGAATTCCTCACAAAACCAATTATGTTGTACAAGCAGGGAAATCTAGAAGAGTAAAGTCGAGCCCTTAACGTAGAGGAGTTCGACTTTTTAGGTTGACATCTCTTAGCCATAAAATTTGCGAAATGGGGGTACTGCATTGTTACTCCCATTCGTAAAAGTATACAAACGGATTTGTTACTTCATATAAGATTAATTGTTAACTGCAAATAGCTTGGATTTATAAGTACTTGTCCAATTCAATTTAATGCCAGTTTTTCATAGGATAGTAATTCCTTGGAAAAGAGGTGAAAAAATGAGTAAGGATAAAAAGGATAAAAAATGTTCTGATTGTGGTCAAGGTAAATGTAAATGCGATAAAAAAAAATGTAAGGATTGCGGACATAGTAAATGTAAATGTTCATCTAAACAGGAACAAAAGGTGGAGCAAAACGTTAGAGTGAATGTAATTGTACCAGCTAATGGTAATCAAGGGCCGCAAGGCGTTCAAGGACCTCAAGGGGCTCAAGGACCACAAGGTGACCAAGGACCACAAGGGGTTCAAGGATCACAAGGTGCTCAAGGGGTTCAAGGACCACAAGGCGATCAAGGACCGCAAGGTTTTCAAGGACCACAAGGGGATCAAGGACCGCAAGGGTTCCAAGGACCGCAAGGCGACCAAGGACCGCAAGGGTTCCAAGGACCACAAGGCGACCAAGGACCGCAAGGATTCCAAGGACCACAAGGTGACCAAGGACCACAAGGGGATCAAGGACCACAGGGCCCATTAGGAATTGCAACCATAGGTTTTAACCAAGATCCTTCTTTGTTAACCACAGCACTAACAGCTGGCACAAAGTTCCCCCTTTCAACTACTCCTGTAACTGTTACTGGACTATCACAAGTTTTAATTTTGGGGAATTATACATTTAGCTATGTAATCCCTAATACTAGCTATCAGTTGGGATGGGAATTAATAATTCGACGAAATGGGAATCCTATATACACGTTCCAAAATCAAGATAGATTAACTGGCTTAGCACTAGATAATAATGAGCTAACTAAGCCTATGAATATTAATATCATTGATGCTCCAGGAAATGGAATTTTCACTTATTCGATTGAAATTAGCATTTTCGCTTTAGGCGGAATACCTGAATCTGCACTTTTCAGGGCTAGAAATCGATCAATCCAAGCTATTGTTATACCAACGTAACACCATTTAATTTGGGGTAGAACCACACATCCATCTGTAGAAATAGTGGAAGGTATTTATCTCGCCGTACTCTTCAACAAGGAAAGCTGCCGTGCATTTATGTAGACCTCACACACCTTCATTTTTGTTTTAAAGTAAAAAACCGACCTCTTTCACAGGAGATCGGTTTTTGTCTTTTTGCTCTAATATTCCTATTTTTGGATTTTGGTTTGTGTGTGCCCTCACATGCTCGTCCTCTTATGAATACATTACCAAGAAACAAAAAGTAAAGTCCCCCATCTAAGGACACTATTTTGAATTTTATAAGACCGGGCTAGAAACTGATGTTTATCGTTTCTTTTTCATAAACCTATTTTAGTCTCCTCATATCGTGTCTAGTTATTATGGAATATAAAAAAGGAGTGATAATAATGTTTTTTTCTAAAAAAGACTGTTTATGTGAATTACTAGGAAAATATACAGGGCAAAACGTTACTATACGAACAAAGTCTGGCGACATTATAGAGGGGGAGCTAAAAAAGGTGAATGATTGCGTCGTGCAAATTTTGGAAGAAGAATTGATTTCACCATTAATGGAAACTCAATTAACAGCATTACGTTGTGAAGACATAGAATCGTTTTCAGTAACCTTGCCTTGATATGTTGTTCTTAAGGTTTTATATTTTCCCCTTTTCAAGAAAGAGGAGTATTTTTTTATGAAAATCTTACTGATTTCATCTGGCTATAGGGGTATATACCCTTATTTTGAACAAGCAATAGAAGAAGCATTTATGTTCTTTGATCATACCATTACTAAAATAAACCCAGTGTACACTCAAGAAACAATTGAAAAGGTCAAAGAATTTATACCAGATTTAATCATTACACTGGTTGGTTATAAGGTAGATAAACAATTAATGGAGTTCTTAAAAAAAAGTGGTTCAATTTTAAGTATTTGGTTAACAGAAGATCCTTTTTATATTGATAGCTCAATTGAAGTAGTTAAGGAGTATGATTATGTATTTACAATAGATTTAGGGGCTTTTGAGTTTTATAAAAAGAAGTTTCCCGAAAAAAACTTTTTCCACCTTCCTTTAGGGACAGATCCTATCCTATATCAACCTTCTGCTACTCCTAACAAGTATGTATATGACTTATGTCTCGTTGGCTATCCATACCCAGAAAGGATTGAATTAGTAAAACATATTCTAAATCATACACATCATGGTTTGATTCTTGTTGGGCCTCGGTGGAGAAAATATATAGCAAACAGTAATAACGCAGAAAAATTGACTATTATCAATAAATGGGTTGTTCCTGAATTTGTAAGAAACCTATTTAATTGTTCAAAAATTATTTTGAACCCTCATCGTACTTACGACTTTGAAAAAAATATAAATACACTTGGTATTGAAAGTAAAAGTGTAAATAATAGAACCTTTGATATCGCAGCCTGTGGTGGCTTTCAACTAATTCCTAATAAACCAGATTTAGATATGCATTTTAATGTTTCTAATGAAATTGTTTCCTATGCAAATAATGATCATTGTATAGAATTGATTAATCATTTTCTGAATAACGAAAAGGCAAGAAGTCAATATAGTAAAAATGCAAAAGAAAGGGTTTTGAATGGTCATACCTTTTTTCATAGAATTCAATTTATCCTAGAGAAAATATTATGATACTTTCAATTAATCAAAAAAAGTAAAAAAGAGGGGGAAGGTATGTTTTATTTGAAAGGTAAAACAATCTTGGTAACTGGTGGTACGGGTTCGTTTGGGAAAAAATTTGTCAGTAAGGTATTGGAGATGGATGTTAAGAAAGTCATTATATTCAGTCGGGATGAATTAAAGCAATATGAAATGGCTCAGGAGTATACTGATCCCAGAATTCGCTTTTTTATAGGGGATGTACGAGATAAAGAGAGATTATTTCGTGCATTTGACGGTGTCGATGTTGTAATTCATGCTGCTGCCTTAAAACATGTGGGTGTTTGTGAATATAATCCGTTTGAAGCCATTAAGACAAATATCAATGGTGCCCAAAATATTATTGAGGCAGCTATTGACAGAGGGGTAGAAAAAGTCATAGCTTTAAGCACTGATAAAGCCGCAAGCCCGGTTAATCTATATGGGGCAACAAAATTAGCGTCAGATAAATTATTTGTTGCAGCAAATTCGTATGCTGGAAATAAGAAGACTCGTTTTAGTGTGGTTCGTTATGGGAATGTCGTTGGCAGTCGGGGTAGTGTAGTTCCATTTTTTAAGAAAATTAGAGCTACTGGTAAAATACCGATTACAGATGAGCGTATGACACGATTCTGGATTACATTAGATCAAGGTGTACAGTTTGTTATTGATAACCTCCATAGAATGAAAGGCGGAGAAATTTTCGTTCCGAAAATTCCTAGTATGAAAGTTACGGATCTAGCAATAGCGATTGCTCCGGAATGTGAAGTTGAGTTTAAGGGTATTCGCCCAGGTGAAAAATTACATGAAGCGATGATAACCGAAGATGATGCTCGTCGGACATTAGACTACGGCACATACTATGTAATCCAACCGGAATTTCCGTGGTGGAATGCTGAATCTTCCAAAGGTGGAAAGCCATTGCCTGATGGTTTTAGCTATGTAAGCAACACGAATGATCAATGGCTATCTGTCGAAGAGTTAAGAAACCTAGTATGAGATTCATAGTACTTAGTTAATAAAAAGAGGAAGGAGGGAGGCTATATTGAATAATAGACCAATTAGAGATACTTATCTTCCTTACGGACGACAATGGATCGATGATGAAGATATCGATTCGGTTGTTAATGTTTTAAAAGGAGATTATCTTACTACTGGTCCTTACGTCTCAAACTTTGAACGGGATATAGCTGATTATGTAGGAGCAAAGTATGCTGTAACGTTCTCCAATGGAACGGCAGCTCTACATGGCGCATGCTTTGCAGCCGGTATAGGTGAAGGGGACGAAGTAATTACAACCCCCTTAACGT
This sequence comes from Peribacillus sp. RS7, assembly GCF_041956845.1. Lineage (NCBI taxonomy): Bacteria > Bacillati > Bacillota > Bacilli > Caryophanales > Bacillaceae > Peribacillus > Peribacillus sp. RS7. Next base: position 106,495 of record NZ_CP168136.1, on the reverse strand, counting down.
TTGCAGCTAGTGCAAACTGTGTTTTATATCAAGGTGGACAGCCAGTTTTTGCTGATATTGATGAAAAAACATATAATATCGATCCAAAAGATATTGAGCGGAAGATTACCAATAAAACAAAGGCAATTATCCCTGTTCATTTTACGGGATCACCTGCTTCAATGGACGAAATACATGATATTGCAACAAAACATAATTTAATTATTATTGAAGATGCAGCACATGCATTAGGGGCAACATATAAACAGAAAAAGATAGGTTCGGATAGCGATATGACCATGTTTAGTTTTCACCCTGTTAAACATATTACGTCCGGTGAAGGTGGCATCATTACAACTAATAATAAAGAGTATTATGACAAGCTAATACAATTCCGTTCGCATGGAATCACTCGTGATTCTGGCAAAATGTTTGAAAATCATGGCCCTTGGTATTATGAGATGCATTTTTTGGGTTATAACTATCGGATGACAGATATGCAGGCAGCCCTTGCATCTAGCCAGTTAAAGAAATTAGATGCATTTTTGGGTTTACGAAAGAAATATGTCTCGATGTATAATCAGGCGTTTAAAAAAATTAGTGCAATTACTATTCCGTATCAAAATGAGGAAAGTAGTTCAAGCTGGCATTTGTATGTCATTCGGCTTCAATTAGAGCAATTAACAGGAAATAGAAAGGATATATTCAACGCCTTGGTTCAAGAAAATATTGGGGTGAATGTGCATTATATTCCGGTTTACTTTTTACCGTATTATCAAGGGTTAGGTTTTCAAAAGGGACTTTGTCCAAATGCTGAAAAGCTGTATGAAGAAGTCCTTACATTACCCCTTTTTCCAGCAATGACAGAAAATGATGTACTCGACGTTATTAATGCTGTGTATAAGGTTATCACCCATTACTCTAGTTGATTAGAAGGTGATTCTTTGAAGGTAGTAGCTATTATTCAAGCAAGAATGGGATCAACAAGGTTACCAGGGAAGGTCATGAAGGAAGTTTTAGGTAAACCTTTGCTTGAATATCAAATTGAAAGTGTAAGAAGGTCCAAATTAATCAATAAAATAGTTGTGGCAACAACTACAAAGGAAACGGAACAGCCAATTGTTGATCTATGTGAAAGATTATCGGTAGACTATTTTCGAGGTTCGGAAGATGATGTTTTAATGAGATTTTTTGAAGCATCAAATAAATACGAAGCCGAAGTGGTGGTTCGCCTTACATCAGATTGCCCGTTAATCGATCCTAATATTATTGATAAAGTCATATATGAATACCTATCGAATATAAGTCTGTACGATTATATTTCAAATACGATCGAAAGAACTTATCCTCGTGGATTCGATGTTGAGGTGTTCTCCAAAAGGGCACTAGAACAATCGTATAAAGAAGCAATAGATACTGTTTATCGTGAACATGTTACACCTTATATTCATCATCATCCTGATAAGTTTAAATTAGCATGTGTTAAACATCATATCGATTTAAGCCCTTTTCGCTTAACCGTTGATACGGAAGAAGATTTAGTGTTGATTAAACTATTAATTAACAGTCTTTATGAAAAGAATAAAAAATATTTTACATTCGAAGATATTATTAATTTGTTACAAGATAAACCTGAGTGGGTATTAATAAATTCCCATATTGAACAAAAGAAAGTATCGAAAAGTAAAATATGTAATTCAGAATTAGAGGATTAAATATGAATGTATTTATACGTGTTGATGCCTCAATTGACATTGGAGTAGGGCATGTTACGAGATGTTTAGCTCTTGCAGGAAGGTTAAGAAGACAAGGTAACAGTGTCAGTTTTATTTGTAGAGAACATAACGGAAATTTATGTGATTTTATCGAAATAAACGGATATAAAGTTTTAAGACTTCCAGCTTCTCAAGTGAATGTCAAAATTCCAAATTACACGCAACATTCTAAATGGTTAGGTGTTCCAATGAGTGTTGATGCTATTCAAACAAAAAAATTACTAAGGAAGGGCCCCGTTGATTTGTTAATTGTCGATCATTATGCAATTAACGAAGTCTGGGAACGAAATCTTAGAGAAATTTCAAATAAAATTTTGGTTATTGATGATTTGGCGGACCGTAAGCATGATTGTGATTTTTTAATAGATCAAAATTATTTTGAGGATTATCCAAGTCGTTATGATTCTCTTGTACCACCACATTGTAAAACGTTTTTAGGACCGAGTTACGTCTTGTTGAGAGATGAGTTTTATGACCAGTGGAGAAAGCAGAGGATACGAAGTGGCTCTGTGAAACGGATTGTAATTTTTTTTGGTGGAATCGATCAAACGAATGAAACTGGAAAAGCTCTAGCCACTTTTCTAAAAATGGGCCGTAATGACATCCAAGTAGATGTTATTGTTGGTCGGTCTAACCTTCATAAAACTGAGCTTGCATCAATTTGCAAACAGTATGATTTTCTGCATTTTTATTGCCAAGTGACTAATATCGCCGAATTGATGTGTCAAGCTGATCTGTCAATTGGGGCAGGTGGAACCACTACATGGGAACGGTGTTTTCTTAGTTTGCCTTCTATAGTGTGGAGTGTTGCCGATAATCAAGTGGAAATTTGTAAAACTCTAGGGAGAAAAAAAATTATTAAATATTTAGGGGAAAAGGAAACGCTTGAACAGACATTTTTAACGCAACAATTGGCAAACTTAATAGGAAATGAAGTCGAACGAAATGAAATGTCAAGATTATCATATCTTTTAATGAAAGATAATATTGTAAACCAGCAAACAATGATAAAAGAAATAGTGAGATTGGATGAATAGTATGGACTTTTGTTTAAGGGAATTATCAGAAAGAGATAAGGAAATGATCTTTAACTGGAGAAATACGGAGCATATTCGTATGAACATGTATAATGATCAACCAATTGCCTATGAAGATCATAGTCGATGGTTTGAAGATATGCTGGAAAATCAAAAGGATTATTATCGACTTTTTATTTATCAGCAAAAACCATTGGGTCTCATCTCTTTTAAGAATATTAACCATCAAAATCAATCTTGTGTCTGGGGATTTTATATTGGAGAAAGTAATGCACCTAAAGGATCGGGTACGATAATGGGGTGTTTAGGATTAGATTACGCCTTTCATTGTTTATTCATGAGAAAAATTGTTGGTGAAGTCTTGTCATTTAATGAAAAAAGTGAAAGGTTTCATCTGAAATTAGGATTTAAGTATGAGGAGATTTATAAAAACAAAATTAGCAGAGAAGATCAGTTTATCGATGTAATCAGTTTTGGATTACAAAAAGAAGTGTGGGAAATGCATAAAGGGAAATTAAACTTGAATTTTACAGCAGAGGCGTGATCACATGAATGATATCAATCTTGAAGGAAGATTGATTGGACCTAATCATCCTCCTTTTATTATAGCGGAAATGTCAGGAAATCATAATCAATCTTTGGAACGTGCTTTAGAAATAGTTGAATCTGCAGCTAAAGCTGGCGTCCATGCATTGAAAATACAAACCTATACTGCCGATACAATGACATTGAATATAGATAATAAAGAATTTAAAATTGAAGATAAAAATAGTTTATGGAATGAAAATAACCTCTACAAACTTTATCAACAAGCCTATACTCCGTGGGAGTGGCATAAGCCCATTTTTGAAAGATGCAGAAAACTGGGACTTATCCCCTTTAGCACTCCATTTGATGAAACAGCCGTTGATTTCCTTGAAGATTTAAACCCACCTATGTATAAAATAGCCTCGTTTGAAAACAATGATATCCCCCTTATTAAAAAGGTTGCTTCAACAGGCAAGCCAATGATTATATCTACAGGCATGGCAACTCTGGCTGAGTTAGATGAAACGGTTCGTTCGGCAAGAGATGCTGGGTGTAAAAATATTATTCTTTTAAAATGTACGAGTACTTATCCAGCTTCACCTAAAAATACAAACATATCGATGATTCCACACATGCAAGAGCTTTTCAACTGCCAAATAGGGTTATCTGATCATACGATGGGTACTGCCGTTTCTGTTGCAAGTGTTGCACTTGGCGCGACTGTTATTGAAAAGCATTTTACTACATCTCGAGCCGATGGTGGTGTGGACGCTGCTTTTTCTATGGAACCGAATGAAATGCAGGCTTTAGTAGTAGATACTGAAAAAGCCTGGCAAGCTTTGGGGCATATAACTTATGGTCCAACTGAAGAAGAGCATAAATCAATGAAATTTAGAAGATCAATCTATATTGTAAAGGACATAAAGGCCGGAGACATTTTGACAAAAGAAAATTTAAGGGTCATAAGACCAGGTTATGGATTAGCCCCTAAATATTACGAACATTTATTGGGGAAAAAGGTAGATAAAGAAATAAAAGCAGGTACCCCAGCGGATTGGAGTTTTTTATAGTATTTGTAAATAGGAATTCCTTGCAGGAGATGCTTTTTTTGCGGCCCTCCTGTTTTAAAAATGCCCGATCGTGTTTATCATCCACTCACAGTCTCCCATATAACAGTTGTGCTCTTGATAGTTTACATTCCTGATGAATCAAATACCTTATATAGAGGAGGAAATTTTTTGCCAAAAGTTACGGTAATATTAACAAGTTTTAATAAACAAGAATATGTGTCGGATTCTATTCGTTCAATTTTAGACCAAACTTATCAGGATTTTGAATTGTTTATTATGGATGATAATTCAAATGACGAAACTAGAAGTGTTATTGAACCATTTTTAAATGATGAAAGAGTAAAATTTTTCAAGAGTGATATTCAAACAATCGAGGAAAGGGTAGAGAAAACGAGATATGCGGTTTTAATCAATAAAGCACTAGAATTAGCACAGGGAGAGTATGTTACTTATGCTACGGATGATAATGTTCACCACAGGCAGAAAATTGAGCAGATGGTAGAGTACTTAGATAAACAAACTAATGCAATGGTAGTATACTCAGCATCAAAAACGTTTCATCTAAATGAGAAGGGGGAAATTACCAACCAGATTGTCAGACCCGCAAAATCAGTTTCATGGATTGCCTCTTGTATGACCGACCATTGTTCCATTATGCACCGAATGTCCATTCTTCCTAAAATAAAAGAAACCTTTGATTCATATTGGGATGAGGATCCTCAATTTTATAGAATAGGCGATGCTAGGTTCTTTTGGAGGATCAATCACTTTTGGCCATTTTATCCCATTAATGAAATTCTTGATTTTAATTATATTACTCCTAAATCTATCCATGCTCAATTATTTAATGATACCCCAAATGATTTTTCAAAAATGTTACCCCCACAAAGAACTTGTAAAGAACTGAGAGAATCCATTAGAGCATATAGACGGAGGGAGGGAGGATGAACACCTACTTATCAAACTATTGGACACTTTATCAGGAGTTTGTTGAAACATTTAATCATCTAAAATTCAGGGAAATCCCTATTGTGTTGTTAACTAACTTTTATCAACAAATTGATAACGAACTTAAAATCAAAATGGAGAATAAAGACTTTCAGACAAATTTAAAATCACCTAAATTGAATCAGGAGATGATCCAACCATTATTTGAAAAATGGCTTGAAAAAATTAGGGTACCTTTAAAGTCTAATAATGGGAAAATTTTAATCAACTCTGATTATACTCGAATTCCTGAATTAACTTATAATAAATGGTTTAATCCCAATGAAACGATTATTCTTTCTCGTTCAAAAAGTTCAAATATTTTTGGGATCCCAAGCGAAAGTATTGCAAAATATGAAGAGAAAAATATTAAGGGTTCGGAAGAAATTGTAAAAAATGCTACCATCTTATTCGAAAAGTATAAAAATCATCCGGCCTTTGGTAATGAATTCTTTCAACAAACATTTCTAAATCGAATTCCCTTAATCGTGAAAACCCTTAGTACAGTATTTAACCTTTTTGATAAACTTGATATTTCCTCTGTCGTTGTGGGGACTACTGAAGATATGCAAAGTCGAGCTCTTTCTATTATTGGCTCAATGCGAGGTATCAAAAGTATCTGTTTACAGCACGGGATATTAATGGGGGAAGAAGCGTTTATGCCAGTCTTTACAACATTCGTTGGGGTCTATGGCGATTATGAGAAAAGATGGTATTCGAAAAGAGGACTAACCATAAATCGAATATCTGAATTAGGTCATCCTAAATTTGATGAGATTTTTACAAATTCTAGGACGGACAAAGAAACCTTTTTTAAAAAGTATGAACTTGACCCTAATAAGCAAACCTTATTAGTAATCACTGGGCCGCAACTAGATTTTATTAAGTTAGAAACTCTAATTAAGAATCTTTTAGATAACCCAAATTTCCAAATAATAATAAAACCCCATCCGTGGGAGATGGGAAAGAAGAAATATGGAGTTTATTTAGAACTTGAAAAAAAATACAAATCAATTAAAGTCTACACTTCAAGAGAAAATAACCTATACGAATTAATTTCTCATGTCGACGGTGTGGTTTCTTCACTATCTACAGTCGTTTTAGAAAGTATATTACTTAATAAACCTGTATTTATTTATAACTTTTTAAATAGTAATCGAACATACGATTATTTCGACAAATTAGGTGATTATATACAAACAGATCCTAATCAACTTACCAAAGTTTTGAATAATTATTTTATTTCTAGCGATCATAAAGCTATATATGAAAATATTAGAAACCAGTATTTATCCGACTCTTATAACGACGGATTTTCTGGGAAGAAATTAATCGATTTAATTAATCAGTCTAACATATGAGTGCACGGTGATTAGCTAAACAGCATGACTTTATATCCATACATGTACCAGATCCATGACCTGCATTATCAGTAAGACACACCTATTATCCTATGTGTGGCAAGGAAAAATGTCATGCTGAAATATATTTTATTTCTGTTAGCAAAGTAATGCTCATTACAAGAGAGAACCAATGTTACTATTGAAGAAGTGATGAATAATTTCTAGCTATTGGAATGTTTAAAGACGAAAATAAAATAGTTTAATAAATAAGAAAAAGTTAACTTTTTATCACACCTCCCAGGAGGTTTTTTGTCGTTTTGTCACTAGTCAAACTATCAAAAGATTACTTGTTGTATTGAGTTGTGTTAAATGTCTAATTGGAGTTAGTATAGTTTCATGGACACATTTTAGTTAAGTCCTTACAATGATTTTTGAGAGGATGTGTCCGTCTTGGAACGTAAGAATACAGGTAAAAAATACAATAATGAATTCAAGAAGACTATTGTAGATCTTTATCACTCGGGTAATTCGGTCAAAGAATTAAGCGGCGAATATGGCGTATCAGAAGTTACCATTTATAAATGGGTTAAAGAATTTACTCCAATCGGTTTAGGGGAAGAGTCCATGACTCCAAAGGAATTAGCCGCCATTCAAAAGGAAAACCTTCGGTTAAAGCAAGAAGTTGAAATCTTAAAAAAGGCTATGGCCATATTCGCGAAAAAGTAACCGAAACAGATCTTACCGAGTTTATTGAGGAACACAAGAAACAATATCCCGTACAGAAGATGTGTGAAATACTAGAAATCCCAAGAAGCAGCCATTATCAGTCCCTTCAAATAGTCGTATCAAATCGCGAACAGGAAAACCAAGAACTCACGAAGGAAATTCATCTCATTTACCTGGAAAGCAAGGGACGATATGGGGCTCCAAAGATTCATGAAAGCTTATTAACCAAAGGGTTTTCCCTAAGTCTAAAGCGTGTTCAACGCTTAATGAGCAAGGCGAGAATTCGTTCTATTACTAAGAAAAAATACCGTCCCTATCCATCTAAAGAAAAGGTTATTCAATTGGATAATTTGTTAAAACGAGACTTCACTACTCAGACCATTAATGAGAAATGGGTAGCAGATATTACGTATATCCATACGTTAAAAGACGGATGGTGTTATTTAGCTTCGGTATTAGACCTTCATTCTAAGAAAATAGTAGGGTATTCATTTTCTCGTTCAATGACGACAGAACTGGTCATAAAAGCTTTCAATAACGCACACCTATCACAAAAGCCCTCGGAGGGCTTAGTTCTTCATACCGATCTTGGCTCACAATATACAAGCAGTGAGTTTACTCAACATATCCAAAACCATCATATTAAGCAATCCTTTAGTCAGAAAGGTTGCCCGTACGATAATGCCTGTATTGAATCCTTTCATGCCCTATTAAAGAAGGAAGAAGTCAACCACGTACAATATCTAGACTATCAAACAGCTAAATTAGCGATGTTCCAATTTATTGAAGGTTGGTATAACCGAAAAAGAATTCACAGCAGCTTGGGTTATCAAACCCCACAAGCCATTGAAGATCGAATTAGGAATACAGCTTAAGATTTAACTTTTTAGTGTCCAAAATATTGACTCAAATCCAAATATTAAACTACCAATAATAGTTCTTATGCAAACTTAACACAAAAACAGTCTATCTTCCCTTCTTACATCCTCTTTATAAAATAAAATAATCGGGCTAGATCTTCATAAGATTCAAAGCTGTATTAAATATATTTAATTGAATTTTTCTATAATAATAGTGTTACTGTCAGAGTGAAACTGGAAACAAAGGTAAACTAAGCTTCAACTTAACTTATTCGAAGCCATTTCTAAAAATCATGCTTTCCAACGCAAACAAAAGGCAGGGACTCGCTTCCCTTATTATGTTTCTGAAGATCATCATTATCAATGGATAATGGGAATAGAAGAACAGGATTCTGTTGTAGATGTCGTCAACCATAAGTATGATTTTAATGCTATCTCAAGAATCATCCAAGAGAACATAAGGGCTTTATAAGAGGGTTCGAAATTTATCGAGCATATAAGTCATTTTGGTCTTTCTCGAAGGTTGGTTTATAACATTGGAAAAATATAAAGATGATAAGCAGCAAATTCATAGGTTTTTAATAAAATAATTGATTATTCTAAAAAGAGGAACAAGTCAAAACTGGATGTTCCCGCTTTTGATCTATTTCTTTATAAAAAGATGATAAGAAACAAAACGTGAATTAGATGTAAAAACATTAGACATCATCTATTGAAAGTCTGTATAGATGTCTGAATAAATTACTTGCAAATCTATTATTAAATCTCGACCTTTTTTCATACCTTCAGTCCTTAAAACCATTTTCGAAACGGATCTTTTAAGAGCGGGCCACTTAATTAAAGTTCTAAATTCATCAAAAATCCCTCTGAATATGATGACTTTCTTCTATTATACATACTCACCAAACACGTCTGGTTTCCACAAATGAATCGCATGGCGTTCTTTTTCAAAAACTTTCTCCAAATATATTTCTGTAGTGGAGAGCTGCTCATGACCCAGACTCTTCATAATCTGATAAACATCAACTCCATTTAGGTGAGAAATGATGGCAAAAGCATGTCTAAATGTATGAGGACCAATGGAAGAAGAACGAAACTTCAAAAAAGGCAATCCACTCTCTTTAATGGCTTTTGTTAGATATTGAGATAAATAAGAGGGAGAGTAAGCACGGCCTGTATTGGTCGTAAAGAGCGGGTCGTCTCCTTCCGCTGCTTCTATATCGTCGATTCCTCTAGCTGAACGGAACATTCGAATACTATTCATTCCTTTTTCCTTCAATGGTATTTGCCTTCTTTTATTTCCTTTACCTAGGACCTCTATATAATACGTGCTGGTAATGGAATCATATTGAAGATCCTTGACTCGGAGTCTTGTAAACTCTTCATTGCGCATGCCTGTCATCGTAAGGATATGAATGATCGAAAAAACGATGGGGTGGTTGATTTCCCTGAAATAATCAAGTAGCTGAATGACTTCCTTCGGTCCCAAATCACGGTTCGGCCGATCATCTTTACGAATATTGATCTTAAAGAAACCTTCATGAATTGGCTCCGTGATATAGCCTGATTCGAACAGGAATGTCAAAAAATTCTTAATGATGGTTGTCTTTCTGGATAATGTGGCTACGGAATAAGCTCCTTTTGTTAAGACATAGGGGCTTTTTTCTGATAACCATTCCTGATATCTACGAATGTGCCGGGTAGATAGAGATTTAAAGAGGGAACCGTCTGCAACTTTTTCAAAGTCTACATTGATTTCTACCGAATAAGTGAGCAATTGTTCAATAAATTGAATGAGTTCCCGCTCATAGGCTTGGACGGTGCGGGTGGATTTTTCGTGTTGCCGTTTTAAATGCTCTCGTCGTTGTAGAAACCACTGTAGCATCTCTATATCGCTAAAATCCGAAAAAGGATGTTCTCCATTTATTTCTGTCGTATCTAATCGTTCTTGTAAAGTGTGGATAGAAATTTCTGACAAACTTTTTTTCCAAGCACTATTCTGAAGCTCTTTCGTTTTCTCTACCAGTTCATGCATCCCTGTAACCTCACTTTTATAATGCACCTATTAATAAGATAACGTATATATGTAGTACTTACCTTTTCACTAACATTACTTACATTATAACAAATTACTAGAGTTAAATAATTATGTATAACCTAAATAAATTCTATATTTATTTAGGTAAGCCTTAATTAACTATATAACTAGATTCAAAAATTATAATAATAATGTAGGATTTAAATAATAAATTTATAATGGTAAATATAAGATAAATCTAAAATTATACTTATTTAAATCAATATTATATATTATGATAGATATATGAAATAAATAGTTAATCATGAGATATACATATAACAATTAAAGATAAGATATGAAAGGTAACTAGACAAATAATGAATAAACTAAACCATGAAAAACACACACAAACTACATCCTATGAAATTGGGGAATCTGTTTATGTTCTTCAAACATGTACGGAAGAAGAAGACGCAGAGAGTTTTTACTACTATAAACAATTTGAAAAAAAAGAAGGAGTGATTTTGGAAGTAATCGAACACCCACGTCTCCAATATCGTGTAAAATTTGGCCAGGCGGTAGCAGTCTTGTATCATGAGGAATTGACGAAAGGGAACCAACGAGATTTTCCAATAAAATTAACGGTTAATCAAGAAGGATGGGAGGGGGATAAAGTGGAATGGTATACACAAAAAGAAGTAGCTGATTTATTAGGAGTATCCAAGGCAACTGTCTATCATTATGGAAAACAGAAGAAAATCATTAAAATTCTGGATCCACATCGATTACATAAAGAGGCACGTTATGGAAAAGCGGAAGTGGATCGATTAGTGTATGAAAAGCAATCTTTACCTACAGGTATGAGTCCAAATGATGTTGCAAAGAAATTGGGATTATCTGTACAAAGTGTTTATAAGTATATACAAGATGGTTCGATAAAAGCTAAGGCCGTCCCTTATGGTGATGAAAGAATCACTTATGTAATTTCGGAAACAGCCTATCATGAAGCAGAGAAATCACTCAAACCATCTGAAACACAGCGACCAAAAAAATATGAATATTATGATTCAAAAAAAGACATTGTTTTGTATCAAAGATTTCATTCAACTAAAATACCAGAGGCACGTGTGGTTCGTAATGAAGATAATGTATTTGGTTTCTACCTACCCAATATCCAAATGTGGTTGACGTATGAAGAAGGAGTTAAAAATTATGCATTAAAGGCATCATACTCGATCCACCAACCTACTTTGGATTATAAAGGCTATGTTGAGCTTCAGGTACCAAAAAACGAAGTTGTATTTTATCCCTTCATTGACTATTTATATAAAAACTGGGGTGTTGAAAACGTAAGAATGAGAGAGCAAGATAGTTCAGTTTTACTCTTCATTCGGGCAGGGGAAAGACCGTTAATGCCAGAGATGATTAGTATTGCTGATATCTTACCGTATTTAACCAATGGAGAAATGCACCATGAAGATGATACTTTGATATTACGTAGTCCAAATAGAAAAACTAGTTTTGAATTACCTAATAATTTGTTAGAAACGATTTCTGATTTAGCTGAACAAGAAGGGATTAGTATCAGTAAATGGGTCGAGCAAAAATTATCGTCGATAATTAAATAACTATTCCATTTGCATTTGTCCTTCGAGCTATAAAGTGTAAAGATTTGTTATAGGATAATGGGGATGGATTTGATGGGCTTAAATCTTAAGAGGGAAAAACCTCCAAAAAGAAGGAAGTGTTAAACGATGAATTTACAAATTGTTATGCAGGAACTTGAAGCTCTCGGCAAGGAACGAACCAAGAAAATTTACGAATCCAATGGTGCGCACGAGCCGCTTTTTGGCGTGGCTACAGGCGCTATGAAGCCAATCGCCAAGAAAATAAAAAACAATCAACTTTTGGCTGATCAGCTTTACGCCACAGGAAACTACGACGCAATGTACCTTGCAGGCATAATTGCAGACCCAAAAACAATGGAAGAGGCTGATTTTGAGCGTTGGATGGATGCGGCGTATTTTTATATGCTGTCCGATTATGTGGTTGCAGTAACTTTAGCTGAAACAAATATTGCACAAGACGTTGCCGATAAATGGATCGCAAGCGGTGAAGAGCTGAGAATGTCAGCGGGATGGAGTTGCTACTGCTGGCTATTGGGCAATCGCCCGGACAGTGAATTTTCCGAAAGCAAGATTGTTAATATGCTTGAAAATGTGGAAAATATGATTCACGATTCTCCAGAACGAACTAAATACGCTATGAATAATTTTATATACACAGTGGGGATTTCATATTTGCCGCTACATGATAAGGCGGTCGAGACCGCAAAGGCAGTAGGCCCAGTAGAGTTCAAACGGGACAAGAAAAAAAGCAGTTTCCTACTAGCTTCCGAAAGTATTCAAAAGGCAGTAGATAAAGGGCAGCTTGGATTCAAACGCAAAAATGTAAGATGTTAATAAATTGCCTTGCATCGCGAGCGATCTTCAATTAGGTGTTGTGGCTACAATAGTGTCTGGATTAATTAGTAGAATAATCTGGATAGGTACACCTCTAAAAAAACAATCTTTGGAATTGTTTTCTCTCTATTGTTTCCAGATAAAAATAATGAAAATAAATTAAGATGAATCTTCCAGTAGTAAGCATTAATTATTCAACATAAGTAAGGTAAAGGAATGGATAGCCATTATAAAGCGTAATCGAAAAAAAACCAATCGGAATTAACAAATCCAGATCATCATAGATCTGGATTTTTTTTTTGATCGCATCAAGCTTTCTTATGAATCTAAAAAAATTCTGCTAAGAAAAATGCCTTTTTCCCAATGTAAATCTAATTGCAATAACTGCTAAACTCCCTACTATTATACTCTAATTGTTCATTATCTCCTTTTCATACCTCTGATCATCCTTTTATAGGTGTAAATGCAATCAATTGATTATACGTTACGTGGAATTAGTTTTAGAGCAGTACTTTTTAATAGGAATAACTATAGGTTTTTTTGTAGGAAAATGTCGATATTTGCGAATATCTTTATCGTCATTTCTGAGATATTATTATATTGTATGGTCTTTAATACATTGAAGTGATAATGCAACCTTTATGTCGGTGCTCAACTTAGTGAGTGGGGGAAATTAAATGAGTGTAATCATCGAGAAGAACCGAGTGGAAAACTATACTCATATGGAAGATGTAATGTTGGTTGGAAAAATACAAAATGGTGATGAAGATGCACTGAACTATTTAATCAAAAAATACAGATGTGTTGTCCAATCCAAAGCTATGAATTATTTTTTAACGGGTGGAGATAAGGAAGACGTCTTTCAAGAGGGTATGATTGGACTATTTAAGGCCATTCGCGACTATAAGGACTGCAAAAAATCTTCTTTTAGGTCATTTGCGGAGCTGTGCATTACCAGACAAATCATAACGGCTGTTAAAGCCGCTATTCGCCAAAAACATTCTCCGTTAAATAATTATGTTTCATTGTATAGGCCTATCTATCAAGGAGAGTCGGAACAATCCCTAATTGAAATAATCCCTGAACAGAGACAAATCGACCCTGTCACAATCCTAATAAAATCAGAAGAAATTTCTGATATTGAACTAAATTTAGCGGAAGTCCTTAGTGAGTTGGAAAGTAGTGTTGTGGACTTATACCTGGAAGGACAAACTTATTATGAAATATCAAAGAAACTTAATGTTCAAATAAAGACGGTCGATAATGCACTTCAACGGGTTAAAAGGAAGTTGGAGCGGTATTTGGAGTCAAGAGATTTAGAAGAATAATACCTAAATCGAGCATATTGTCACCGTAAATACACCGGATAGGATTTGTTTTAAATGAACCCTGATCTGGTAATTAATCATCTAATATTGACAAAAAATTCGGGAAATACAACCAGTTTAACATTGATTTACTTAAAATTTCGATGTGTATACAATGTTGTGATGAAAAAAGAATGAAGAAAGATATCAAGCATTGGAGTACAGCAAGGAATTAAAAAACTTACTAATATAATTGAAAAAGACTATAAAATTTCTATATGCAATTGCTGCAAAGCCTAAAATAAGGGGAACCAAAGCCAAAGAAAGCGTATATAATACGCTTTTTTGCGTTCAGTATCGTTCTGAAGGTGTTCCACAATATGGACAAGGACAGATATTAATTTGGTGAATGGACTGATAATCTGGTTTATTACATAAATTCGAAATAGAAAATTCTTAACTGAATAGGTGCGTTAGTTGAGATCCGAGGTAGCTATTTGGTGACTTTTTGCTTAATGAACTAAAGGGGCAGTTAGTTGAATAAATACATCCTTAATAGTTATTGGCTCCTTTCGTGTATAGATCTACACTTGTTTTTTAGTTTATGACTAACGGGCGTAGTATTTACAGAGAAGAAAGCAATTCTTTTTTAATCTGAGCAAGAAAGCGATAATTACATGACAAATATGTCTCCGCTATTTCGATTTCGACCGAAAAAAAACGATTTGGAAACATTCCAAATCGACTTTTTAAATATTACTTTTTAGGTTTCTTATTTAAAATAAAGCGTAGTTCATTTATATCATCATCAGTTAGGGTATCTTCCTGAATGAATTGGACAAGCATGGATTTCAGGGTACCTCCATAGATACGGTTGATAAATGATTCGGTCTCGGCACGCTGGCACTCTTCCTGTGTATAGAGCGGGTAAAAGGTGTAAACTCTTAGATTTTTATTGACACCTACTACATCTTTTTGAACCAATCGATCGAGAAGAGTGCGTATGGTTTTCGGCTTCCAATCGGTACTCTCCTGTAAGGAAAATATGATGTCATTCGCTGTTTGAGGGGCTTTATCCCAAAGCACATTCATGATTTCCCATTCTGATTCTGATATACTAGGAATGTTTTTTTCCATATTTCTCCCCTCCATTTTCTTTATAGATTCCTAAATCTTTTAAAATTGATAAAGTAATTTCTCCCGCCTTGCTTCCAGATGAATCATCGTCATTTTGTATATTGGTAGCAAAGAAATAAGTATTGTTCTTCGTCTCTACATACCC
This sequence comes from Peribacillus sp. RS7, assembly GCF_041956845.1. Lineage (NCBI taxonomy): Bacteria > Bacillati > Bacillota > Bacilli > Caryophanales > Bacillaceae > Peribacillus > Peribacillus sp. RS7. The sequence goes on along the minus strand of NZ_CP168136.1, from coordinate 91,119 downwards.
GATAAACCAACCATTGATGCTTTTTCCATTCACTGCTCCTGTACCTGTTTTTCCTGATAGGCGAGCTTCTTCATTCTTTTCTAAGAGTAGTGCTTCCTTCACAGTTTGGATATGCGTTTCCTTATATCCCAATTGATTGTTATAAAAGGCTTGCAGCAGTTGGACTTGCTCGATTGGAGAAATTTTTAATGAGGATTCGTTCCAGAATTCGCCAAATTCTCCAGATATATCGGAATTTCCATAGTTTATCTCTTGTAGATTGGATTGTATTGTTTCAAATCCTGTTCTACGATCTAATTCTTGGAAATACCAGTTTACAGATTTTTGCAAAGCAGATGAGACATCCTGATCCATTTTCCAAGCGTCATAGGGTTGCTCCGTCCCATCCCATGAAAGGGTGGATTCTTCGGGTGATATCACATTTGATTCTAGTGCAAATAAGGCACTATAGATTTTGTATGTGGAATCAGGTGATACCCGCAACGTACTTTTCTCTTCATTATAAATACGATATTGCTGTGCGTTATGATCATATAAAACAAAGCTTCCTTCATACCCTTTAAAGAATTGATTTAAATCCTCATAAACTGCTCCGTCATTATTAAAATAGTATCGGTCGTTTTCCGTCGCTAATGCGGAAACGAAAGGTAATTGGATTGTCAAAATGATACTGGCCAACACATAAATAAAGACGCTTTTTCTTATTGATTTTTTTGCGGAATGCTTATAGGCAGAAATTTGTTCAATTCGTTTTTTGATTTGAAGCTTAGAACCGTTTAATTGTGTCACTAACGGTAGCTTACTTGACCGTTTTGAAAGATCCAAAAAATTAATGATTGTATTTCCATATTCACTAAATGAATTATCATCTAGTAACTGTAAAACAGATGTATCACATGCGATTTCCCGATCCAATCTCATTTTTCTAAAAGCAAGCCAGACAAGGGGATTAAACCAATAAATGATTTGATAGAACAATATCGCGTAATTTGTCACCAAATCCTTGTTTTTATAATGACTCAGTTCATGAAGAAAAATATACTCGTAATTTTTCAAGCTAAGCCAGTTTTCATGTTGAGATGGTAAGACGATATATGTTTGAAAAAGTCCGAATATCATTGGAGATTGGACTCTTTTCGAAATAACAATCTTTATTGATTTTTTAATCTGTAGTCTTTTCTTGCATTCTTCGAAAAGTACGAGAACTTCTTGATTGGAAAACGCAGAAGAATAATTCTTTATCCTTCTAAGTGTGAGCCATCCACGAACCATAGTAAAGGTAAATAAAAGCATCCCTGACATCCATAAACCCATTACTCCCATATTAAGTAAGGACAGGTCCGGCCGATTGACCGATAAAGAAAAGTCTTGTATCAGGTGTAGGCCCTGCATCATATCAGTACCATTTATTTCCTTAGTAGAGCTAGGTGCATTAGTCTGATATGCATCCCCACCGCTAAAGAGAGAACTAAAATTATATAAATCAGTAGGTATGAATGGAAGTGCTAAAGCCATAAAAAGAAACATCCACAAATGATAGTACCATTTTGCGGTTAATTGTCTTCCAAACCATTTTCGTATAAGTAGAATAACAGTAACGGAAAATGAAGACACCAATAGACCTATTATAAAATGTGTTAAAAACATGTCCTTCAATACCAACTCTCTGGATTTTTAAATTTTAAAAAACAGGTATATAGCATATTTATAGTAGCTTGATGGTTAAAAAATAAAGAATTGACTTTATTTGATTACATATGTAATACTATACTACAGATGTAATCAGACTACAAATGTAATCTGTAAAAACTCCTTGCATGAGGTTGTTTTTTCAATTCGTACATAAGAGTCTAATCAAATAATTAGGAGGTTTACATCATGAACAAAAGATGGTTTTATCAAATACTAGCACCAATAGGCTTGGTGCTTATGGTTGCAGGCTGCTCAGATGAGAAAAAACAGGTTGTACAACAATCAGAAACAGAGCATACGGGGGGAACTAACCAAACGTCAGAAAATATAACGGCAAAAGAAACCACAATTGATAAATTTGAACAACTTGAGAAGGAATATGATGCGAGGCTTGGGGTCTATGCCATTGATACAGGAACAAAAGAAACCGTGGAATTTCGTGAGAACGAACGTTTTGCGTACACATCTACATTCAAAGCCCTAGCCGCAGCTGTTTTGTTAAAGCAAAATCCGATATCAATGCTTGAGGAAATAAGGACATTCACCAATGAAGATATTGTTACCTATTCTCCGATTACAGAAGACTTTGTGAACAAAGGGATGAGTCTCGGAAAAATAGCTGAAGCAGCGATGCAGTATAGTGATAATACAGCAGGAAATCTTCTGTTCGAAGAATTAGGCGGACCAGATGGATTTGAAAAGGCGTTACGAGAAAGTGGCGATACTATCACAATGGTTGACCGTATTGAACCCGATTTGAACGGAGCTATTCCTGGGGAATCACGGGATACAAGTACCCCTAAAGCACTTGCAACTACCCTTGAGGTGTTTGGAATCAGTGAGTACCTTCCTACCGATAAGCAAGAAATTTTCACAAATTGGCTAAAAGGGAATACTACAGGTGATTCCCTCATTCGAGCTGGTGTACCAGAAAGTTGGGAGGTTGGAGATAAGAGCGGAGCCGGTGGCTATGGAACTCGAAATGATATAGCGATTGTGTGGCCACCAAATCGAGAACCGATTATTATAGCGATCATGTCAAGTCGCAATGAAGAGAAAGCAAGCTTTAATGATGAACTCATCGCTAAGGCTGCAAAAGTGATTGCTCAGGCATACTCTAACAACAAATAGATTAACATTATAGAGAATGAGTACGACTCTTCGGGTGACGATCGTTTTTTACTACAATAAAGTTTGTGAAATAATATACTTCAATTAAAGTGTGCAAGAGTAAAAGAGCCGGCTGCTATCCCAGCCGGCTTTTTTTATTAAACTAAAGGGGCAGGATAGTTGAAGAGTGCTGTTATTCAACAATTGGGCCATTTAATTGAATAAGTGTATATTTGAAATAAAGCTGCACTGCTTTGAAAAAACCCTGTATATAAGCGTGTGTTTGTTGAACAAGAAGTAAAAGGGTGATACATATTATACATGACTAATATGTATCACCCCTTTTTGTAACTTTGTATGATTTTAGGTCTTGAAAAATTTCAAACCAACATAAAAATCGGTATTATTTCTCTCTAATCTGCTCCGTTAGACGGTAGGTAATTACCCAATACAAAAGGGCCAAAGCGCTGACAGAGGCACCAAATAGACATACTCCGATCCATCCATAGTTTGCGTATATATTAGTTGAAACAATTGAACCCATGGCACTGCCGATGGAATAAAAAATCATGTAAGCAGCAGTAAGTCGGCTTCTCGCCTCAGGACGCACTGTGAAAATCATACTCTGATTGGTGACATGTACTGCTTGCACAGCCAGGTCAAGAAAGATAACGCCAATGACTAATGCGATCAGTGAGTGTTCGGTAAAGCTGATTAGAAACCATGATGCTAGCAATAAAACTAGGGCTATGCAGGTTGTTCGCTGCCCTAAACCTCGATCAGCCAGACCCCCAGCACGAGCAGCAGCTAATGCTCCGGCAACTCCAGCAAGACCAAACGCTCCAATAGCGGTATGTGAAAGAGAGTATGGTGGAGCACTGAGAGGTAGCACCAGCGAAGTCCACAATGTACTAAACGCGGTAAAAATCAGCAGAGCCAGTACTCCGCGGATGCGTAGGATTCGTTCTTGCATGAACAATGTGAGCACCGAACGAAGCAGCTGCGGATAGGATAGTGACTCTCTTTCGCTTTCATCACGCGGGAGTACTCGGAACAACACGCCAGTCATGATGAGCATCATGGCGGCAGAAACTAGATAGACCGAACGCCAACCGGCGAGATCGGTTAGTACACCAGCGAATGTTCGTGCGAGCAGAATGCCGATCACGACTCCACTTTGCACCAAGCCGACTATACGTCCACGCTCGGCTGGGACAGCCAAAGTCGATGCGAACGCTACGAGCACCTGAGTTACCACAGCAAGCAGTCCGACCGCAGCTAACCCCGTGAACAGCACTGTGATGATGGGGGCGATGCCAACCACAATCAGAGACAACACGGATAAAAGCATCTGACCGACGATTAGCCGACGTCGATTCAGTAGATCACCGAGCGGTACCAGCAGTAGCAGTCCTAGCGCGTAACAAAGCTGAGTAATGGTAATGACAATGCCGATGGATGAATGGGCGATACCGAACTCGGTCGCCAGTGAGTCTAGCAACGGTTGTGCATAGTATATGTTGGCGACAGCCATCCCACAGGCTGTTGCAAACAATAGTGCCATATAGCGAGTCATGGTTGATCCGGATACTATTTGTAATTGATCCGTTTTCGTATCATGATCTTCAACTTTAATTGTTGTTTTTTCTTTAACCTTCACCTTTACCATTACTTACATCCCCTTTTTGTACTTAACGGTATAATATATCGTTCGGTATAAAATAATTCCTAATAAGGATAACCAACAAAACGTTTTGATGTCAAGTAAGTTATGCAGTTATTTGAATGCTGTTCTTGAAAGAATCATCACAATTTGACAATAGGACTTTAATTAAATAAAATCATAATATACCGATTGGTAATTAAAAGGAGGATTAAATATCCGTGAATCGAATTCGGCAAATTGATAAGGAAAGGACATTAGATGAATTGAATCAATTACCGGGGAATAACGAATTAACTGAAATATCTGGGGGCGATTCACCAGCTCCAAAATTCCTACAGACAAACGAACAGATTATAAAAAGCTTCTTTGAAGTTGTCAGATCAGGTTGCACTCCCGAACAAGCTAAGGTTTTTATGGCGAAAGAGGTAAGAGCACATCAAGTGAATTCAGAAAGCATGGTGACAATTATAAGGTCACCTGAGAATTATGCTGATCATATAAGAGAAATGATAGATTCATGGGGGAATTTTAAAATAGAAATTCAAGAATTAATTTCTCAAAATCAAAAAGTTCATGTCAGATGGAAGCAGACAGGAATGCATATTGGAGAGTATGAGGATTATCTGCCTACAAATAAAGAGGTTATTGAAATAGGTAGTGCCGTATACCGATTAGAGGATCGAAAAATAGTGGAATACTGGATTCAAGTGGACAGATTCGGAATCATTGAGCAAATAAAAAAGAATCAAGAACAAGATTAATTATCTAGTGAAGAAATTTTGTTTTTTGAAATGAGGTATTTATTATGGTTCGACAACGTGAATTTGATGAGGAAAAAGCGTTGGATGATGCTATGTTGCTTTTTTGGGAGAAGGGGTACAAGGCTACTTCGCTAAGCGATTTGACTGCCAAAATGGGGATACAACGACCAAGCTTATACTCAGCTTTTGGAGATAAAGAGGAATTGTTTGAGGCTGCATTACGCAAATATACAAAGCTACATGCTTCCCATATTCGAACAAAACTTCAAAACAATCTATCTGTAAAGGAAGCATTTCACACATTTTTTGAAGATTTGGTGGAAGAGGAATATAAAGAAAGTCCGAACAAGGGATGTTTTTGCATTAATACAATAGTGGAACTTGCCCCTCACGATGAAAAATTTGAAATCCTTACAAGAGAGCATCAGATGTATCTTTCGATCATATTTCAAGAAACGATTGTCCGAGGTATTCGCTCAGGTGAGCTCGAAAGCAGCCTTAATGCTAAAGTTTTAGCACAGACACTAGTCGTTTCATTAATCGGACTTACCGTGTTAATGAAATCTCGTCCAGAGCGTTCATTTGTAGATAATTCTGTAGCGATGATATTATCATTATTAAAATAAATTTATTAAAATTCCAGTTTTATCAATCATGTCAGTCTCCGTGAAATAAAGGGGGTTTGTATAAAGCCCAATCTATAAAATCGATTGCAGCTGTAATTCTAATTTTTATTAACCAAGTTACGGCAAGTTTTTTTAATAAAAGAATGATTCATTAATTATATTAAAAGCGTATTTTGATCAATCTTTTTTCAAAACACGCTTTTTCTTTTTGTTCGTTTATCAAGGTTATTAGTATCAATTTGATCAAACTTTATTTAAAGCAACAATACCATTGAGTTTTCACCTGATATTTTTGCAATTAGTTAACAGCAATACTAACTAATATTAGCAAAGTATTCTTCAATTAAAGGGCGCGATTCTTGAAGAAGTTTCGCTTTTCTTATAAAACTAACGGGTGCGTTAGTTCATTATGGATTACTAAAAATAATAAAACTATTTTATAATAACTGTATACTTAATCACAAGAAAAGAATCCATTTCGATCAATCTTTTTTCAAAATGGATTCTTTTTATTTACGCTAATATGGGGGTTCAGGAGAAAATTTTGATCAATCTTGATTCTAAAACTACACATAGACCTTAATTAGTTCTATATTTGGATAAATCGACTTACTGATCATTTATCAGTTCCTATATATTCAACTTTTAGGGAATTTTCCACCTGGTAATTATCCTCATGATTCATTGCATCTTTCAAAGCTTCATGCCTTTACCCATTCCTAGTTTCTTCAGAAAAGAGAGTATGAGCTACAGTACCGTACTCTCATATTTTCTTCATCAGTATAATATTTTTTTGTGATACACACTTAAAACCAGACCAAACAAGAAGGCGTTAATCATCGCTGATAAAGCACCATAACTCATAAATGGCAGGGATAGGCTTATTATCGGTAATAAGCCGAGAGACATTCCGATGCTGACAGTTACCTGTGCAGTGAATATGGCAAAACTGCCGGAAACAAGCATTTTCCCAAATGGGTCTTTCACAGTTTGAAATATACGGGAAATTAGCCAGATTATCCATAAAAACAGCAGACCAAGCAAGGACCCGGCCCAGCCAAGCGTATAGGTAATCGTTACAAAGATAAAATCCGTCATCATTTCATTTGAAAAATCAATCTCCCCGAGGGAACCAAAATGGCCAAACCATCCGGCATCCTCAATTAGCTTTTCCAGTTTCAAATGTCCAAAATATTGACTCAAATCCAGAAACTTTTTTTAAATCAACCTTAAGGTAGCACTCAAATAGTATTTTAAACGCTTTCATTATTTAGATTATAAGATTTGATTGTTCGTTTTTGGGAAGCAAAATACTTTGATTACGTTGCGTATAATCCCTTGTTTTATTATTGGAAATCATATTATTTTAAAGTTTTTAGTAGTTAGCTAATAAATCTAAATATAGGTTGCTTACCCATTTCTACAAGGAGTTTTTAGCTCTGTTCATCTTATCTCTTTTTATTTTAATGAATCCGCTGTACTAAAGGTTTATAACTTTTTGGTTAGCCGATGCACGGCGACGTTTGAGTTCCACATCCATTGCTGCGCGTTTACCATCAAGTTTATAGAACCACATCGTTATTCCAATGAGTAGACAAATAGCCAAAGGTACCCATATAAAAACCATTTCAATGTACGTTAAAGACGTGGCGGTTTGTGTGGTATTTGGAACATAACCACCCATTTTTAGAATAATCCCTATAAACGCACTCCCAAGTCCCAAGCTTACTTTTACAAAAAATCCTTGAAAAGCAGCAATCATCCCTGAAATACTTCTATGATTTTTGTACTCTGAATAATCAATAACATCTGGCTGAATCGCAAATGTAATGCCAAAGATGCCGTAAATCCCTAGCCCGGTTATTGCCAGTCCTGCTATGAGTAAAAAGACTGAAGATTTCCCGAAATAGATTAATAAATCTCCGAAAATATAAATGGCAGTACTGAAGAGCAGTACATTTTTCTTCGTCATCTTCTTTTGAAGCCAAGGTAAAATAATTAATATCGGCAGTCCTGATAGAATTCCGAATAAACCAACAAAAGTTAGCCAGTCTTCTCGTCCAAGATTATAAGTAAAATAATAGATTACGGCCGTATTTCTTATCACAAAAAGGGCAAAATAGAGAAAATTCAAAACAAAAAAAATAACTGCTTGGTCCGTCAATCCTTTAAAATCTTGTTTAAAAGAGGATTTCCCTGGTTGGGTTAACGGTGGAATAACCTCTTTTGTATTCATAAAGGTAAAGACAAATATTAACATTGCTGCAACGCCATAAATGCACATCGTAAATAAAAAACCTTTTTGTGTATCTCCATGCCCGAAAAAATTTACTAGAGGCGTTGTAATGGACATTACTAAAGCAGTTCCAATCAATGCACAAATCATTCTAGTCGACACTAACCAGTTTCGTTCATGGTTATCTGAGGTTAACCTTGGTATGATCGTATTTAATGGTATATTTACCACAGTATAAGCAATGTTTAACAAGGTATAAGTGACATAAGCCCAAATAATTTTTCCTGTCATATTGAAATCAGGAACAATAAAAGTCATTACAGTAAATATAGCAAAAGGAATAGCCCCTATCAGGAAATAAGGTCTTCCTTGTCCCCATCTAGTATGTGTTCTATCAACCAATAATCCCATACCAGTATCTGCAAAAGCATCAATTATTTTTGTTACTAACATTAAAGTACCGGCAACTGCTGCTGTTATTCCAAAAACGTCCGTGTAAAAAAACAAAAGGTAAGATGCCATTGTACTAAATACTAGATTGCACCCTAGATCGCCAATACCATATCCAATTCTTTTTTTCCATTTAACCATGTGTATCACCCCAATTTTTTGATCTATTTTTTAGTACACGTTCTACATTACTTTTAAGGAAAGTTTTGTTAATGTTTTCATATCCTGCTTTAAGTTCTTGTATATAGATTTGTAAACCTTGTAATAGTCGTTATACTTTTCATGATTCTGTTTATTTGGCATAATCTTTTTATCTAATACTTGCCATTTCTTCACATCTTCATAAGATAAAAGACCTGTTCCAATTCCAGCCAGCATGACATCTCCCATATTTGCCTCTACATCATGTACTGGACAGACAACTGGATAGCCAGTCACATCAGCAAAGATTTGTCTCCACAATTTTGACTTTGTCACTCCTCCGGCAATCAAGATAGATTCGCCTAGGTTTTCCCCAGTCGCTTCCATAGCATCTCGCAAAGAAAATGCGACCGCTTCCAAAAATGCACGGTAAATATGAGCCTTTGTATGCGCTAATGAAAGTCCAACAATTGTACCTTTTGCATTCGAATCCCAAATAGGACTTCTTTCTCCCATAAAGTAAGGAAGTACAATCAGACCTTCACTACCAACTGGAATTGTTGCCGCCTGTTCATTTAACACGTCATAGACATTTCCCCCCCCGGCTTTTTCCATTTCCATTTCAAATTGGCACATCGTTTGACGGAACCATTTTACAATTGCCCCTGCGGTAGCCCCGCCTGCAAAATAATAGGACAGTCTTTTTGCATCATATAGATATGGCCAAACAATCAGATCTTTTCCTTTCACTGGTTTGTCTGAAATCAATGCTGCACACATCGAAGTTCCAATTGCCGCTGCATAAATACCAGATTCAAATACACCGAGGCCGATATTGGCAGCCCCGCAGTCGATACCACTTGCTATCACTGGCATTCCTTCAGAAAGACCCAATTCGGATGCAGATTCTTTAGTTAGTCCACCCACAACATCTGTTGAATCTACGATTTTTTCTGGCATTAATGACAGAGGAATACCCATCGCATCCATCATTTCTTTAGACCAGGTTCTGTTATTCATATCAAAAATGCCGCCGATATTTCCTGCAGAAGAATAATCAATCGCAATTTCTCCTGTTAGTTTATAAATGATGTAATCATTTGGCGGCAAAAAAAGCTTTGTCTTCCTCCAGTTTTCTGGTTCATGATTTTTCATCCATAATATTTTGGTATAACCATAATAAGGGTCGGCTCCATTATGAGTAATTTCTAAAAGCCTTTTTTCTCCAATATGATCTAAAACCCACTTTGTTTCTTCTTCTGCTCTGCGGTCCATCCAAATCATACACGGCCTAACAGGTTCCATATTTTCATCTAATGGAATGCCAGAACCACCATACAAACCGCTAATGGCAATTCCGCGTATTTTTTTCGCTGGAATTCCTGACTTCTGCACTGTATTTCTTATAGAGGTTTTCGTGGCATGGAGCCATACCTCTGGCCATTGTTCAGCCCATAACGGCTTTGGAGTCAACACATCATATTCCTGTAAATCTTGGGCAATTAGATTACCTTCTGTGTCCATTAAAACTGTTTTGGTACCAGATGTTCCAATATCTGTACCGAGTAAATAATACATAGATAGCCCTCCAATCTTTAAAAATCAGAATTCTCAGTCTATTAAATACAAGTAAAAGCGCCATCTACTACAAAGTCTGCTCCTGTAGTAAAGCTGCTAGTATCTCCGGCAAGGTAGACACAGATAGACTGAAGTTCTTCTGGTCTTCCCATTCTCTGAAGAGGCGCCATTTGATTCCATCGTTCAATTAATGGCTGTAAGCTTGGAGAATTTAATGTAAGTTCTGTTCCTATATAGCCTGGACTAATACAATTTACACGTACATTTCTTGTAGCCCATTCCACTGCCAGAGATTTTGTCAACTGGATCACTCCTGCTTTAGAAGCGTTATAGGAACACTGCGGTTGTGGCACATTCACAATATGCCCGGACATAGAAGCTGTATTAATAATTGAACCGCCACCTTGCTTTAACATCACTTTTCCAGCTGCTTGGGCTGTTAAAAACACACCAGTAAGATTAATATCAACCACTTTTGTCCATTGCTTAAAGGTTATTTCCTCTGCTGGAACATTCATACAGATTCCTGCATTACAGAAGGCAACGTCTATACGTCCAAAAACGTCCAGTATTTTTTCAATCATGGAATCTACATCTTCTGGTTTTGTAACATCTGCTTTAATAGCAATCGTTTGAACCTCATGATTTTCTTCTAGTTCTGCTGCAGTCTTTTGGGCTTCTTCGAAATCCAAGTCCACAATCGCTACATCTGCTCCCGCTTCAGCGAAAGCGGTTGCAACACTCTTTCCAATACCCCTTGCTCCCCCTGTAACAAAAATTTTCTTTTCGTCCAATCTCATTTTTTCAATGATTCCCATATTCTATTTCCTTTCTCTTTTGAAAACTAGTTTTGTAAAATAGATTTATAAAATTAATTTACATAATATCGCCTTTTTTTGTAGTAGTCAATATAAAAAATAGAAAAAAGGTGAATTTTTCCTTCATGCATTTTTCGAAAGTTGTTATTGCTTCAGCTTCTGTGATATATTTTAATTGAAGTTAAATGAAATAATTTTATAAAATATTTTTATATAATGAGGTTCTTTTCATGGATAATAACATAACATTTAAAGATATAAAGAAAAGTAACTACTCGTCGATCTACCATCTTATTTATCAAAACGAGAGACTTTCAAAACAAGAAATTGCGAACGAACTTCATCTGAGTCTACCAACTGTAACCCAGAATTTAGTTCGTTTGGAAGAGAAAAAATTGGTTGAAAAGAGTGGACAATTTGAATCCTCTGTTGGTAGACGTGCAGTTGCCTATGCAATCTGTCCACAGGCTCGTATTAGTATTGGTGTCGAAATTCTAAAAAAGACAGTTAGCATTTTAGCAATCGATTTACTTGGTATTGCATTTGAGAAAACAAAACTAACAATCGAATATTCAAATGTAGATAGTTATTTCAAAGAGGTAAGCCATGCTGTAGATGCTTTCATTTCATCTCTTAATGTGGAAAAAGAGCAAGTTCTTGGTATTGGTTTTGCAGTACAAGCTTTAACATCAACTGATGGACAGAGTATTACATACGGAAAAATATTAAACTGTACAGGCTTGGATATTCAGGCTTTTTCACAGCATCTCGATTATCCTTGTATGTTTTTCCATGATGCAAAGTGTGCAGCAACCACAGAGCTTTGGATAAGTAATGATACTGGAGATGCTGTCTATCTTTCGATTGGTACCCACCTTGGGGGTGCACTTATTATAAATGATCAAATTTATATGGGGAAAGAAGGGCAAAGTGGTACGGTAGAACATATGACAATTGATCCCCATGGTTCTCCTTGTTATTGCGGAAAGAAAGGGTGTATGGAAACGTTTTGTTCTATTAGTGCACTTCTAGAAGAAGGTGAATCATTAGAATTTTTCTTCCAAGAGTTACGTTCTGGAATCCCTTCGTATGTGGAGAGGTGGAATTATTTTTTAGATAATTTGGCATTTTCAATCAATAATATTAATCTTGTTATTAATAGAGAATTTATTCTAGGTGGGCATATCTCTTCTTACTTAAAGGAAGAAGACATTGAAATTGTTCATAAAAAAGTTTATGAAAAAACTGCATTCCCAAATAATGAGCCATTTATTCATATTAGCCGTTCACCTAAAAATGGAGTTCCTATAGGTGCTGCCATACCATCTATTCAATCTTTTTTGAATGCAATTTAATGATGCAGATGATTTATAAGTTGAAATCATAGTTCTCCTTACTTCTATAATTTTCAATTGATCGACTTGATGTCGTAATCAGTTTACTCTATAGCTTGGTAGAGTAATTATTTCTCAGTAGAACATTCAATCTTACTTCTCAAAATAGACGACATTAATATTGTTGTGGTGGTTCGGGTGTAAATACTTGGGGAAGATGTAAAGCAGCAAAAGTTTTCTAGTGGAATATTCTCAATTGATAAAACCATTATAAAATCAAGTAATCTTAACTGAGACACTTGAACAAACTACTCACGAAGCTGGAAAGCTTCTAGTGAAAACTGTATAAGCAAGAAAAAACTACCCTATCACACACCAGGGTAGTTTTTTCTGTTTTTAAGCGTATACGGTATGCAATTCTAGTTAACATAATCAGCGTTCGGTTTAATACTGAAGTCATTTTTATATATTAAGCCAGTATTTGAACAATATCTGATAAAGAAACCATGGATAACAAAGTGTACACTATGAATTTTTTTAGTGATGCAAGGATTATGTTTCAAGAAGGGAACGGAAAGAAGCAAATGGAGCAGGACAGAAAATGATGTATTTATCAAAAGAAAAACATTTATTATCCGATACCCTAAAGGAAAAGAATCAGTTACTGGTTATAAATATGAACCATGGCATCTTCGATATGTAGGCAAATCAATAGCTCAAATTATTATGAGCCACGGAATTACACTTGAAGAATATTATTATACTAGAGCCGTTCAAAACTAAAGAAAAGCTCCTAAAGATATATTGGTTCTAGTGCAAAAACTTTAATACACTATACGCAGTGGATAGCCTCATCAAAAACTTGATGAGGCTATTTATATTTAGGTATACTACCTAGAACTGTGATTATGTAAAAGAGATAGACAAATAATGTGCTTTTCTTATAGAAAAAACAGGTGCTTTACTTCAAAAAGGAAGGTTGCGAGGCTGCCTTTTTCTTATGGAACTAACGGGGCAGGTTAGCATTCCTGTAGATCGTTAAATATCAGGTTTGAAAAAAATAGAGCCCCTCAGTAAGATACGAGTATAGAGTCCAATCTAACTCAGAGTCTTAAGGAGGAAGCCCTACTATGAATTTTAAAATGCAAGACAAACAAAATCAACTAATAGAAAGAATTTCCGATACACACCTTATTGTTGGTGTGGATATCGCTCAACAACTACACGTTGCAAGAGCAGTTAACTTCCGTGGAATTGTAGTTGGAGACCCTCTTACATTTGAAAATAATGAAGAGGGGTTCCTTAAACTATTAAAATGGATTCATGATTTAAAAAGATTAAAAAACTTAGATGCAGCAATAGTAGGTATGGAGCCTACAGGCCATTACTGGATTAACCTTTCAAAATGGTTATATAACCAAAACATTGAGGTTGTAACAGTCAATCCCCACTTAGTAAAAAGGAATAAAGAGAATCGTGATAATACCCAATCTAAGAGTGATAAAAAAGATGCGCTCGTTATCGCGGATATGGTCAAAAACGGCTACTATTCCTTTATTCGCCCATCATCAGAATCATTTGAGAAGCTTAGAGTTCTAATGTCTAATCGTGATGTGATTGTTAAACGTCTCGTGATGTCTATTTATCAAGTAAATCGATGGGTGGATGTGGTCTTTCCTGAACTCAGACAAGTGTTTAAAGATGTAACGTGCAAAGGGGCGATCGCAACCCTTCGTTTATTTCCTACACCGGATGAAATATCTTCACTAGAAACACTAGATGTCATGAGGGGTTGGAAGTCTTTAATGAAACGACAACCAGGACCCAAGAAGGCTCAATTACTAATCAATCTAGCAAAATCCTCTATTGGGACCGGACAAGCTCTTGATGCTTACAAATTCCATTTAGAACAATTATTAGAGGAATATGACCTCGCTGTCAAACAACTCGAAAGAGTTGAACAACAAGTTAAAGAAGTTCTCTACAAAATACCATTTGCAAAAAAACTACTTATGATTAAAGGAATAAGTGAAATTTCATTAGCCGGGATACTGGGTGAATCAGGAGATCTAAGTGGTTTCTCTCACGGAAACTCTCTATTGCGGCATGCGGGATTACATCTAGCTGAAGCAAGTTCAGGCAAATGGAAAGGTCAGATTGTCATTTCAAAGCGTGGAAGGTCAAGACTACGACGATTTCTCTACTTAGCAACTATGAGCCTTGTGATGAATAACCCTGAGTTTAAGGCCGTCCATTCCCATAATGTGAAGGTAAAGAAGATAAAGAAAATGAAATCAATCATGAAACTCATAGGTAAACTAGCAAGGATTTTTGTAGGGATAGCACGACGAAACGAGTCTTATTGTCCAAATAAAGTCCAAGTATTAATCCCATTAGCAGCATAGAAATAAAACATTAGTTATATAGAATGTATCATTCAAAATAGTTAACTTTAATTTTGAATATTGTCTTATTCGTAGGATTTCAAATATGTACGAGTACCAGGTTTCTTAAACAAAAGGGCACTGTGACCCATCAGGTTAGCATAACTGGCCTCCACCCCTTGGATAGGCATGACGAAGGAATGAGAGGGCAATTGACCCGTTGAGACATGGGAGGGAAAGCCTCCAGGGGCGGCGTGGAGATGTACATTATATGGTAAAATGTGGAGTGGTAGCTGACTCCTTTATTTAACTATGATGCCTTCACGAAGCCTAACTTATCTGAACTCATTTCATTTACCCGTAAGTCTAATTACAAGGGGTATGAAATCCTGCGAATAAGTGAGCATTCGAGAGATATTCGCATCAAACTGAGGGAGTTCAAGAAGCGTAGTGTAAAGAACTGTGAAGTGAAAAATATGGTACAATAATACCAATACTTGTAAAGGTAGGAATTAATATGAATATTGGTGATGTAATATTTCAACTGGTTTTCCTTATTTTAATATTTGGGATATTTTCTGGTGTATTTTTTCTTGTTCGTTCTCTCGTAACTAAACAGCCAAGCAAGTCAGAAAGTATCGAACAAAAGCTTGATAGAATTATTGATTTACTTGAAAAGGATAAGAAAAAGTAATCTTTTTCCCTTTTGACATGACTATGTTAAAGGTAAAGGTTGATTTACACATTAGTTATTTAGTAAAAAAAGTGACAAGAATTATATAATAGTAATGGGGTATATGATAATGATAAGTGCATCAACTTGGTTTGACCCTTACGTCTTGGAGGTTCTTGAAATACCAATTGTTATTATATTGGGAACTTTATCAGCGTGGTTAACTAAGAAAGCAGTGGTAGGACCCTTCGTTCATGGTATATTATCCGTGCTTTTCTATTTGTGGATTTGGGTATATTTTTATTCATCTAATTCATCTGAATTTTTTGCTATACATATGAATGACTTTGAATCTTATATTATAGAAATGATTTTTCTGGGTGTTACATGGTTACTATCATGGAGTGTGTTAAAAACCAAGAAAAATAATTCAACTAACGGGTGCTTTAGTAAAAAGATGAC
The DNA here is from genome assembly GCF_041956845.1 of Peribacillus sp. RS7. NCBI lineage: Bacteria > Bacillati > Bacillota > Bacilli > Caryophanales > Bacillaceae > Peribacillus > Peribacillus sp. RS7. Next base: position 75,188 of record NZ_CP168136.1, on the reverse strand, counting down.
AGTTAAATAAATGAATTTGGAGGGTGAGAAATCCTTAGATATATTCTTTATATCTACCGCTAAAGAAATATCGGCTAATATGTTTGCTACGATCATTTGAATTGTTCCTTTTGTCAATAACTGCAATCAGGATACACAAATGATTACGGTATTTTCAAAATCTAACCAAGAATTTTAACATAGCCTGTGACATTAATCCTTACTGCATTATTTATGTTTACAATATTTCTTAATGAACTAACGGGTGCGTTAGTTGATTAAGGAACATTAAAATGATCAATTTTTTTTATAAAAGAATAATCCATTAAATAGTATAAGGGCATGTTTTGATAAAATCTTAAGTTTAGTGCATCCCAGTTGATTAATTTAATGATGAAACACGGACGGTGGTTTTTTTGTATTCATTAACAAGATGGTTTCAAGAGGAAAGTGTTATTAGAGATTCTTATTTTACGGATTAAATGTTGACACTAAAGAAAAATAGCAGTATGATAATGAAGTCGCTTAATTAATGAGCGATTTTAACAAAAGAAATACTTCGTAGAAGTTGACAACTATTCAACGTTATGTTAAGATGAATTAGTTGAAAAAAACCTACAAAAAATTGCTCTTTGAAAACTGAACAAAACAAAGCGCCAACGTTAAATTTTAAGTGAGCACACACTATCAAAAAGCAAATGAGCAAGTCAAACATTTCTTCGGAGAGTTTGATCCTGGCTCAGGACGAACGCTGGCGGCGTGCCTAATACATGCAAGTCGAGCGAATCGATGGGAGCTTGCTCCCTGAGATTAGCGGCGGACGGGTGAGTAACACGTGGGCAACCTGCCTATAAGACTGGGATAACTTCGGGAAACCGGAGCTAATACCGGATACGTTCTTTTCTCGCATGAGAGAAGATGGAAAGACGGTTTCGGCTGTCACTTATAGATGGGCCCGCGGCGCATTAGCTAGTTGGTGAGGTAATGGCTCACCAAGGCGACGATGCGTAGCCGACCTGAGAGGGTGATCGGCCACACTGGGACTGAGACACGGCCCAGACTCCTACGGGAGGCAGCAGTAGGGAATCTTCCGCAATGGACGAAAGTCTGACGGAGCAACGCCGCGTGAACGAAGAAGGCCTTAGGGTCGTAAAGTTCTGTTGTTAGGGAAGAACAAGTACCAGAGTAACTGCTGGTACCTTGACGGTACCTAACCAGAAAGCCACGGCTAACTACGTGCCAGCAGCCGCGGTAATACGTAGGTGGCAAGCGTTGTCCGGAATTATTGGGCGTAAAGCGCGCGCAGGTGGTTCTTTAAGTCTGATGTGAAAGCCCACGGCTCAACCGTGGAGGGTCATTGGAAACTGGGGAACTTGAGTACAGAAGAGGAAAGTGGAATTCCAAGTGTAGCGGTGAAATGCGTAGAGATTTGGAGGAACACCAGTGGCGAAGGCGACTTTCTGGTCTGTAACTGACACTGAGGCGCGAAAGCGTGGGGAGCAAACAGGATTAGATACCCTGGTAGTCCACGCCGTAAACGATGAGTGCTAAGTGTTAGAGGGTTTCCGCCCTTTAGTGCTGCAGCTAACGCATTAAGCACTCCGCCTGGGGAGTACGGCCGCAAGGCTGAAACTCAAAGGAATTGACGGGGGCCCGCACAAGCGGTGGAGCATGTGGTTTAATTCGAAGCAACGCGAAGAACCTTACCAGGTCTTGACATCCTCTGACAACCCTAGAGATAGGGCTTTCCCCTTCGGGGGACAGAGTGACAGGTGGTGCATGGTTGTCGTCAGCTCGTGTCGTGAGATGTTGGGTTAAGTCCCGCAACGAGCGCAACCCTTGATCTTAGTTGCCAGCATTCAGTTGGGCACTCTAAGGTGACTGCCGGTGACAAACCGGAGGAAGGTGGGGATGACGTCAAATCATCATGCCCCTTATGACCTGGGCTACACACGTGCTACAATGGATGGTACAAAGGGCTGCAAACCTGCGAAGGTAAGCGAATCCCATAAAGCCATTCTCAGTTCGGATTGTAGGCTGCAACTCGCCTACATGAAGCCGGAATCGCTAGTAATCGCGGATCAGCATGCCGCGGTGAATACGTTCCCGGGCCTTGTACACACCGCCCGTCACACCACGAGAGTTTGTAACACCCGAAGTCGGTGAGGTAACCTTTATGGAGCCAGCCGCCTAAGGTGGGACAGATGATTGGGGTGAAGTCGTAACAAGGTAGCCGTATCGGAAGGTGCGGCTGGATCACCTCCTTTCTAAGGATAATTACGAGAGCGCTTTTGTTTTGTTCAGTTTTGAATGAGTAATTCATTCAGATAGGAAGAAAAGCATCACGATGTGATGGGTTTTTTCTGCTTTGTTCCTTGAAAACTAGATAATAGATAGAAGGCAATTAATTTTTTTCAAAGCATCTGTAAGATCTTTTTAACGGTTAAGTTAGAAAGGGCGCACGGTGGATGCCTTGGCACTAGGAGCCGATGAAGGACGGGACTAACACCGATATGCTTCGGGGAGCTGTAAGTAAGCTTTGATCCGGAGATTTCCGAATGGGGAAACCCACTGTTCGTAATGGAACAGTATCTTTACCTGAATACATAGGGTACTGAAGGCAGACCCGGGGAACTGAAACATCTAAGTACCCGGAGGAAGAGAAAGCAAATGCGATTTCCTGAGTAGCGGCGAGCGAAACGGAATTAGCCCAAACCAAGAGGCTTGCCTCTTGGGGTTGTAGGACACTCAACATGGAGTTACAAAGGAACGGGGTAAATGAAGTGATCTGGAAAGGTCCGTCAAAGAAGGTAAAAACCCTGTAGTTGAAACTTCGTTCCCTCCTGAGTGGATCCTGAGTACGGCGGGACACGAGAAATCCCGTCGGAAGCAGGGAGGACCATCTCCCAAGGCTAAATACTCCCTAGTGACCGATAGTGAACCAGTACCGTGAGGGAAAGGTGAAAAGCACCCCGGAAGGGGAGTGAAATAGATCCTGAAACCGTGTGCCTACAAGTAGTCAAAGCCCGTTAATGGGTAATGGCGTGCCTTTTGTAGAATGAACCGGCGAGTTACGATTTCATGCAAGGTTAAGTTGATAAGACGGAGCCGCAGCGAAAGCGAGTCTGAATAGGGCGAATGAGTATGAGGTCGTAGACCCGAAACCAGGTGATCTACCCATGTCCAGGGTGAAGTTCAGGTAACACTGAATGGAGGCCCGAACCCACGCACGTTGAAAAGTGCGGGGATGAGGTGTGGGTAGCGGAGAAATTCCAATCGAACCTGGAGATAGCTGGTTCTCTCCGAAATAGCTTTAGGGCTAGCCTCAAGATGAGAGTATTGGAGGTAGAGCACTGATTGGACTAGGGGCCCCCAACGGGTTACCGAATTCAGTCAAACTCCGAATGCCAAATACTTATTCTTGGGAGTCAGACTGCGAGTGATAAGATCCGTAGTCGAAAGGGAAACAGCCCAGACCACCAGCTAAGGTCCCAAAGTATACGTTAAGTGGAAAAGGATGTGGAGTTGCTTAGACAACCAGGATGTTGGCTCAGAAGCAGCCACCATTTAAAGAGTGCGTAATAGCTCACTGGTCGAGTGACTCCGCGCCGAAAATGTACCGGGGCTAAACGTATCACCGAAGCTGTGGATTGACACCATTAGGTGTCGATGGTAGGAGAGCGTTCTAAGGGCGTTGAAGTCAGACCGGAAGGACTGGTGGAGCGCTTAGAAGTGAGAATGCCGGTATGAGTAGCGAAAGAAGGGTGAGAATCCCTTCCACCGAATGCCTAAGGTTTCCTGAGGAAGGCTCGTCCGCTCAGGGTTAGTCGGGACCTAAGCCGAGGCCGAAAGGCGTAGGCGATGGACAACAGGTTGATATTCCTGTACCACCTATACATCGTTTGAACGATGGGGGGACGCAGAAGGATAGGGTAAGCGCGCTGTTGGATATGCGCGTCCAAGCAGTTAGGCCGGAAACGAGGCAAATCCCGTTTCCATTAAGGCGGAGCTGTGATGGCGAGGGAAATATAGTACCGAAGTTCCTGATTCCACGCTGCCAAGAAAAGCCTCTAGTGAGATGTAAGGTGCCCGTACCGCAAACCGACACAGGTAGGCGAGGAGAGAATCCTAAGGTGTGCGAGAGAACTCTCGTTAAGGAACTCGGCAAAATGACCCCGTAACTTCGGGAGAAGGGGTGCTTTTTAGGGTGAATAGCCCGGAAAAGCCGCAGTGAATAGGCCCAGGCGACTGTTTAGCAAAAACACAGGTCTCTGCGAAGCCGCAAGGCGAAGTATAGGGGCTGACACCTGCCCGGTGCTGGAAGGTTAAGGGGAGAGGTTAGCGCAAGCGAAGCTTTGAACCGAAGCCCCAGTAAACGGCGGCCGTAACTATAACGGTCCTAAGGTAGCGAAATTCCTTGTCGGGTAAGTTCCGACCCGCACGAAAGGTGTAACGATCTGGGCACTGTCTCAACGAGAGACTCGGTGAAATTATAGTACCTGTGAAGATGCAGGTTACCCGCGACAGGACGGAAAGACCCCGTGGAGCTTTACTGCAGCCTGATATTGAATTTTGGTACAGCTTGTACAGGATAGGTAGGAGCCTGAGAAGCCGGAGCGCTAGCTTCGGTGGAGGCGTTGGTGGGATACTACCCTGGCTGTATTGAAATTCTAACCCGCGCCCCTTATCGGGGTGGGAGACAGTGTCAGGTGGGCAGTTTGACTGGGGCGGTCGCCTCCTAAAGAGTAACGGAGGCGCCCAAAGGTTCCCTCAGAATGGTTGGAAATCATTCGTAGAGTGTAAAGGCACAAGGGAGCTTGACTGCGAGACCTACAAGTCGAGCAGGGACGAAAGTCGGGCTTAGTGATCCGGTGGTTCCGCATGGAAGGGCCATCGCTCAACGGATAAAAGCTACCCCGGGGATAACAGGCTTATCTCCCCCAAGAGTCCACATCGACGGGGAGGTTTGGCACCTCGATGTCGGCTCATCGCATCCTGGGGCTGTAGTCGGTCCCAAGGGTTGGGCTGTTCGCCCATTAAAGCGGTACGCGAGCTGGGTTCAGAACGTCGTGAGACAGTTCGGTCCCTATCCGTCGCGGGCGCAGGAAATTTGAGAGGAGCTGTCCTTAGTACGAGAGGACCGGGATGGACGCACCGCTGGTGTACCAGTTGTCTTGCCAAAGGCATAGCTGGGTAGCTACGTGCGGACGGGATAAGTGCTGAAAGCATCTAAGCATGAAGCCCCCCTCAAGATGAGATTTCCCATGGCGCAAGCTAGTAAGATCCCTGAAAGATGATCAGGTTGATAGGTCAGAGGTGGAAGCGTGGCGACATGTGGAGCTGACTGATACTAATAGATCGAGGACTTAACCAACGCTTTTTAAAAAATGAAATACCTTCTTATTATCTAGTTTTGAAGGAACAACGTTCCTTTATTGTTTGGTGGCGATAGCGAAGAGGTCACACCCGTTTCCATTCCGAACACGGCAGTTAAGCTCTTCAGCGCCGATGGTAGTTGGGGGTCTCCCCCTGTGAGAGTAGGACGCCGCCAAGCAATGTTTATCACATCAATTAGGATTCATAAACCCGTATAAACAGGTTCAAATCCTATCTACGCATTCTAAACCTTAGGATTATCCTAAGGTTTTTTTGTATAAATTCCACAATTCGTTGGAAAGGCTTATTAATAGCATGATTTTGGTAGGGGGCTTCTCGAATGACCAGTAAAGAAGAAATCCTGGACAATAAACAAATTCTTCATTCTTTTGCGAAATGGTTAATGGGTCAAAATAAATCCGATGGTACGATTAAAACCTATGTGGGAGTCATCTCCCAGCTTCTTCAATGGTTTAAAGATGAGGCGGAAGAGATTGAAAAATCCCACGTCCAAACCTATTTAGACGATATGGAACAGTCAAACAAGAGTGGAGGAACGATTGAAAAACATTATTCAGCCATTACCATGTTTTCCAGGTTCCTTGATAAACCCGAAATCGTCCTCAACATCGATCGTAAAGCAAAGGAAAAGAAAGAAGATCCGCCAAAAGCCCTGAACATGCTTGAGCAAGCTGCTCTCCTAAAAGAAATCGAGGCCTCTGGGCATTTCAGGAATATTGCTATTGTCTACACAATGATTCATACGGGTATCCGGGTGTCCGAACTTTGTGATTTGAACCATAGTGACATTCAAAAAGAGGGAGAAAGGCAATATATCCTCATCCGGGATTCAAAAGGTGATATAGACAGGAAGATTCCACTCTCCATGACTGCTAGTGAAAAGATCAAGGCATACAAGAAATTTTTAAATATGGAAACGGAAGCCATCTTCATATCCAGTGTGAATCAACGCATAACGCCAAGGTCCGTGCAATATATGTTGACTAAATATAATGCGACTCCCCATAAGCTGCGGAATACGTTTTGCCAAACATTAATCGATAAGGGGATAGACCTTCAAACCGTTTCAAAATTGATGGGGCATAAAGATTTGAACATGACCAAACGTTATATAAGAGAAGGAAAAGAAGAATTGGAATCAGCCATTGAAAATACTTTTGATAATTTGTAGGATTGGGAATACTTAACGATATACAAGAAGTTTTCCTTCATTATATAAGTTCCAATAGCAAGGGGAATTTCTTGCTGATGATTTAAAAATAGCATTTCTTTTATAGTGTAGGCCTTTTAAAGGACAGATTAAAAAGACTAGGAATTTTTAAGGCGATGATCTCTTTTGGTGAATGCCACCCAAAACAACCCTTTGGTAGCCAAGAGGGTTAATTAAAAGGAATTTATTCTATATAATGTTCCAGGTAGTGGCCTCACCTAGGGTAGACTAGAAAACATCATTGGACTTCTTATTCTACAATTTAGGGTTGCAGGGTAGTTTCTCTTAGTAGTTTCTCGGCTTCAATTATACAAGCACCCTTGTCATGTAGGTATTCAAGTGAGATACCCCTCTTTAATGCTGTTTGTTCCATTAATCTAATTTCATGATGCATAGCACCAGACAAGATTCCATTTTCAATGTTCTTATTTATTTCATAATAAAATCCTGCCAATAATTCTAACGGTAATTCATCGTAAAGGGAACTTTTTTTGTTCTCCATAAAGCACCTCCTCATTCTACAATAAAACAAGCATACATATTTTGTAATAACATAAGGGATCTTAAGGGGAGCTTTCAAGCTAGGGAAACCCTGAATTTGACCGAATACAGAGTTTTTTTGTATTTGAATAACATGATTGATGAATCACTGTTTCCTATTCGGAAGAAGCTAGCTGTTGCATAAAATAGGGGATTTCTTCTATGTACTGTTCCGGGTATCGGCCCCACCTACGCCAGATACTATGACGGCCACGCATGCCATCCAACCTATTATCATCATAAAAGAAAGCGCTTACATTGTCAAGGATTTCATTTGGAAATACGAGCAAAAACCTCTTGGTATGATAAAAGGATTTCAGGCTGATAGGATGAAGGGACTAAAATTAACAAAATCAGCAGATCTATTATTTTAATAATATCCCAAAAAGAAAATGTTGTATTTCACAAAAATGGTTGAGCGCCGTTTAAAGCTAAAAAATTTCCGAAATGGGCGGTATAGCATTGTTACACCCGTTCGTAAAAGTACACTTTTACGAACTTTTTTTGATTGTTACTTCTTTTAAATATACCTGTTAAACAATGCTGTTGATTTTTATTTTTCAACTAAAATAATCATTCAAAGGTCAAATCTTTTTTTGCTGTATCAAAAAGAAGTTCTGATTATAAATAGCAGTAGTAGTATAACTGCCGTTTCAATTCTCCATCAATTTCATCTACTACTAGTAGATGAAATTGATGGGAGTGAAGTGTAAATGAATTCAAGAAGCAAACTTGATGTTTCGTTCCTAACATGGAATCTTTATTTAGGTGCGGATCTGACCCCGATTTTAACCGCAACGCCAGCACAAATTCCCCAGCGGGTAACAGAAGTGTTTCGACAATTTCTTGCGACCAATTTTCCTGTTCGTGCGAAGGCAATTGCTAGAGCTATCGCTTTGGAAAAACCTGATCTTATCGGTTTGCAAGAAGCTGAGCTATGGCAACTTATTATCCCTACTTTCGGAATTGTTACCTACGACTTTATAGAATTATTATTGAAAGAGTTAGAGGAAATGGGGTTGAACTACGAAGTTGCAGCTCAGAACCGAAATCTATCGGTGGAACTTCCTGATAGCAATGGAAATTTGGTTCGATTTTTGGATAGGGATGTAATATTGATTCGAAAAGAAAAAAATTTGAAGGTAATTAGACGCCAAGAAGCTAATTTCCAAACAAATCTAATTGTACCCGTAGGAGGACAACCTGTAACAGTACTTCGAGGATGGTCCTCTGTAGATGTTAAGATAGATGGACAAGTTTTCAGGATGATCAACACACATTTGGATCCAACTGTTGAAGCAATACGGAATGCTCAAGCAAATGAAATTCTTCAGGGACCTGCAAATACACGGTTACCCGTGGTTATTACGGGAGATTTAAACTCCATCCCTAATAGCACCACTTATAATTTGTTTATTAATGCAGGCTTTCATGATGTATGGAGTAAAGTTGGTAAAGGACCAGGGTTTACCTGTTGTCAATCTCCTGATTTATTAAATGCAGTTTCTATATTGAACCAAAGAATAGATTATATTTTATTTAATAACGGCTGGGAACCAATAGAAGCAGAATTAGTAGGAGAATCGCAGAAAGACCGAACAGAAACAGGGCTTTGGCCATCCGATCACGCAGGAGTATCAGCAAGGTTAAATTTAGAGGATCATCATGACCATCACCATGATGAAAGCAGTGATGAAATCAGCAGTTAACAATTGAATAAGAATGAAAAGACCGTTACTTTTAAAGAGACGGTCTTTTTTAGGGGGCAAAGTGTGACGTGATTTCTGAAAATATGCTAATGGTGTGGGACAGAGACCCATTGTTGGCTTGCCTTTATTAAATAAAAGGTACCTTAGTTTTTATAAGAAGAAGTAAAAAAGTCGATTCCTTAACGTTGAACTGCACCCCAATTGTTAGACACAACTAACAATTGGAGGTGCAGTTTTTTTATGGCGAGATTTTCTTCAGAAGAAAAAATACAGGCAGTAAGACAATATATAGATGGTAATGAGGGAGGACAAACCATTGCTAAATCTATTGGTGTTCATCCGAGTTTACTCCATCAGTGGATTAAACAATTTGAACTTTTTGGTGATGATGCTTTTGAAAAACGCTATACACCCTACCCTGCACAGTTTAAACTAGATGTACTTAATTATATGAACGAACAAGGGACGTCTATCAGGAAAACAGCAGCGATTTTTAATATTCCTTCTTATGAAACGCTTCGAAAATGGAAAGTTGCTTATGAAACAGATGGATTTGATGCCCTACAATCAAAGAAAAAGGGGCGTCCATCCATGAAAAATAAAAATAATAAGACATCAAATTCTCAATTACCCGATGAAGGATCAATAGAGGCTTTACAGGCGGAGAATGAACGTTTACGTATGGAGAATGCCTATTTAAAAAAGTTGAATGCCTTAGTTCAAAACAAGGAAAAATCACCAAACAAGACAAAGCACAAGTAGTCTATGAATTAAGGAATGCATTCTCGGTGAAAGCACTTATACAGCTCGCAGACATTCCGCGTAGCACGTATTACTATTGGGTGAAAAACTTCGGTCGTCCTGATGCAGATGCAGAACTGAAAGTATTGATTAAATCTGTTTTCGATGAACATGAAGGTCGGTTTGGTTACCGGCGTATTCGTGATGAACTTAGAAATCGAGGACACAAAGTAAACCACAAAAAGGTGCAACGTATCATGAAAGAACTAGGGCTAAAATGTCTTGTCCGCATGAAAAAATATCGCTCTTACAAAGGAACTGTGGGCAAGATTGCACTAAATATTTTAGATCGCAATTTCAAAGCTGAACAACCAAATGAGAAATGGGTTACGGATATTACAGAGTTTAAATTATTTGGAGAAAAGCTATATTTATCGCCGATATTGGACTTATTTAATGGAGAAATCATTACGTATACAATCGGTTCAAGACCAACCTACTCACTCATTTCAACGATGTTAGATCAAGCTTTTGAACGTTTAACAGACGACGATACTCTCCTTATTCATTCAGATCAAGGCTGGCATTATCAAATGAAACAATTCCGTGATGCCCTTAGGGAACGTGGCATTACGCAAAGTATGTCTCGCAAAGGGAATTGTTACGATAACGCTGTTATGGAAAATTTCTTTGGTATCATGAAATCGGAACTTCTTTATCTAAAAGAATTTGAAAGTGTGGAACACTTTAAACAAGAACTAGCAAAATATATAGAATACTATAATCACAAACGAATCAAGGCAAAATTAAAAGGCATGAGCCCGGTACAATACCGAACTCATGCCCAACAGGCTGCCTAACGATATAACCTGTCTAACTTTAGGGGGTCAGTTCACGTAGAGGAGATCGACTTTTTAGGTTGGAATTCTCTTAGCGTATAAAATTTCCGAAATGGCGATATAGCCTTGTTGCTACCGTTCATAAAAGTACACCTTTATAAACATTCTATAATTACCATTGAAATGGGGGACTTTTTACTATTATCTATTTAATATGTACCCCTATTATCGTTTACATTTTGGATGGAGGCTATTTTTCCCCCTAGAGAGGTAGAGTGAGATACACTATAAAATTGCAATTTCTAATAACATAAATATAAATTAATAATTCAACCAAGGGTTGGATAAAAATAAATAGAAGCATACGTTGGATTTATACCATCGTATGCTTTAAATTTCATTCACTTTTAGTTAATCAAGGAATTCTAATTTTAATTATTAATATTCGTTAAAAAATTGCTGAATTTCCTTTGGATCATCTGTTTTTGTTAATGCAAGCATCGTCAAAATTCGTGCTTTTTGAGGATTAAGTGAGTCCGCTGTAACAAAATTATTTTCATCATCAATCTTTTCTCTCGTAACAATACCATTTCCTACACGGCTAGAGCGAGTAATAATCACGCCTTTTTTGACAGCGTCTTTAGCACCCTCAAAAGCAGTATCAGAAGTTAAACCGTTTCCTTCACCTGCTATTATGATCCCTTTAGCTCCTGCTTTCACAGAAGCATCGTAAAAATATCTACTATCATTTTGATAGCTATAAATAATGTCCACTTGAGGAAGTTTATCTAGTTTTGATACATCAAACACCGATTTGGTTGTATGTTTACGAGTGGGTTCATTGTAGAAAAATATTTTATTACCTGCGATTGCTCCTAAATAGCCTTGTTCCTCAGATTGGAATGTATCTGTCATGGTAGTATTGGTTTTTGTTATATAACGTGCAGAACCTATCCGGTCATTTAATGAGATTAAAACACCTTTGTTCTTAGCATCTTTACTAGCAGCGATTTTTACAGCATTATATAAGTTTAAAGGTCCATCTGCACTTATAGCTGTAGCCGGTCTCATTGATCCAACAATCACGACAGGTTTGTTGCTTTTTACGACCAGATTCAGAAAATAAGCAGTTTCTTCTAAGGTATCTGTTCCATGCGTTACGACAATTCCATCAACGTCTTTAGATTTTAATAACTCATTAATTCGTTTCGCCAACTTTAATAAGGTTTTATTATCCATATTGTTACTGCCAATATTGGCGATTTGTTCACCACTCACATTTGCTACTTGTTTTAATTCAGGAACAGCTTTAATTAGTGTTTCAACACCAAGTGCACCTGCTTGATAACCAGTTGTGTCAGTATTGGATGTAGCAGAACCTGCAATCGTTCCTCCAGTAGCTATAATTTTCACATTGCTTAACTTGGGATTTGTTGAAGTTGCTTCTACTTTCTCTTCTTTTGGATTACTATTTGCTGAGCTATGGATAGCAGTGATAGATCCAGAAAATAATAGTGTAACCAATAGAAACGTGATTCCTAGATATTTTTTAATGTTCATGTCTAGTTAGCTCCTTCTTTATTAAATTATGCACTTTATTAAATTATGTACGACATATGAAAATACTAGCATATCTAGATATTACTTACAATAAACCCATAGATATATAGTATGTTAGCTTTCTTGTAGAATCGCTATGCAGTAGAACCATATTTTCAAATAGATATAATATATTGCGTGTTAACAAAATATGATTAATATATTCTACGATATGTTAGACTATTTGACATTTTGAAGAAATCTTGCTCTTACTTGTATTACATTGATTAAATTTGGAGAGCGGAGTGTGAAGCGAGTTTAAGTGCAACCTTTTTCTTATGGCACTAAAGGGGCAGGTTAGTTCATTAATTAAAGGAAATATGGATTTCAATAACTCATTTATGAATTGGTAATGATAAAATAAAGAAATAAATCCCTTGATTACCATTATGGAAAAAGCGAGGTTCAAATTAATTCAAATCAGAAAATCAGGACGGGGTTATGCCTTGTTTTTGATTTTGTTCATCTATAAATCTATATAAATTTCTTTTGCTGGTATAAGTGATTGTAGATTTGAAACAAAGTCGTACCGTTTGTAAAAAAGTTGCACCGTTTCATTCCTTTTCGATTAAAGAATTCTAAGTGATTTTTAATCAAACTTTTTTATAAAATGGAATGTTCATTCAAAAAGAAAAGAATCCATTTTAATCAAACTTTTATCAAAGCAACATATTATATGGAGCATAATTTTTTCAAGTCAAAACGGGAAAGGAAGAATGAGCATGAAAAAGTTTATAATGAGTGTCGTGGCATTGGTAGCTGCTTTGTTGGTCCCTTCTTCTACATTTGCAAGTGGCTGGGATTACTTGGGAGAACAAACTCTTTATTCTAATGGTGCTGAAAGTGATGTGTATGCCTCTACTGGTGGAGATTATAAGATTTGTCGCGATCCTTACGTGGGTCCAGCAGGAAAGTTAAAAGTTGAATTATGGGAGTACGATCCTGATAGTTATAATGATCATGTAGGAACAAGATATATAGAACGAGGAAAATGTGGGTATTTCTGGGGTATTGGTAAATTTGTTGATGGTGGAAATGAAGCGGAATTTTTTGCGAAATCAAGGACTGACAGTGATATGCATTTAATCTTTTTTGATTAAATCACTAACTGAATGAAAAAAGAATCAGGTTGTACACTTGATTCCACTGGCTATCTAGAGATAGCTTTTTGTGTGGATTTGAAAAAAGGTTGTACTGTCTATAAAAAAGTCGTTTCGTTTTGAAAAGAGTTTAACCGTATATTAAAAAGAAAAACCGAAATGAGCTAATTTCGGTTTTTCTTAATGAACTAAAGGGGCAGGTTAGTGGAAGAAGGAATTCTCATTACAAAAATAGAAAATATCTAAAGAGATAAAAAGTAAATTGTTTACTCGTTAGATTTTTACAACAATTTTTGGTAACATTTGGGTTATTATATTTTAAATAATGAGGGTGAAAAAATGAAGTTATCAATGAAATATGTAATTTTATATGTGAATGATTTTGAAAAAACAATGGATTTCTACAAAGGTATTCTTGGGCTACCAATTAAAATGCAACAAGATACATATGTTGAATTTGATACTGGTAACATAACCTTATCAATTAACACTCGTAAGGATGTACAAGAGTTAACAGGTTTAAATGTCCCTGAAGGTTCTGCCTCAACACAAACATTTGAGGTCGGATTTGTTGTAGAAGATGTTGTTGCAACAATCGAAACCCTACGTCAAAAAGGCGTTACAATCCTAAAGGAGCCTGTTACAAAGCCGTGGGGACAAACAGTTGCATATGTAGCAGACCCAGATGGACATTATATTGAAATTTGCACTTCTCTTGAATAAATTAGGTTAAATGAAAACTTAGCAAACTAAAGTTGAGCTAGTTGAAAATGCGGGAGCTGCCATTACTGCAGTTTTTCCTTAATGAACTAACTGGTGCGTTAGCTGAAGATCGGAGCTGTCTTTAAGGCAGCTTTTTCTTTTATCGAGGCAGGTTTGTAAAAGAATGCAGGTACAAAGATTTTTCTGAAACTGAAAAAATTAAAATCTGAGGGAGAGTAAAATGAAAGATATTCATGATGAAAGCACATGGCCCGTTTGGGCTATTGAGACAATAGACATTGTCGAACCAAATCCCAAGTGGGTAGAAAAAGGTAATCAGGAAAAAGCACTTCTTCTTAATCTTCTTTCAACTTTCGGCATAACGGAAATTCAACATTATGGAAGTACATCTATTCCAAATTTACCAGCTAAACCAATCATTGATTTAATGGCTAAAATTGATTCATTTCAAAAAATTAAAGAAATATCTTCATTGTTAGCTAATCATGACTGGAATTATGTACCACCTAACATAGACAATCGACCTTGGCAAAGATTTTTTGTGAAAGTAGTTAACGACAAACGAGTAGTACATTTACATATTTTACTTGAGGGAGAAGGACGGTGGGATAATCAGCTACTTTTTCGTGATTTATTACGGACTAATCAGCAGTTTATTGATGAATACGCTATTCTTAAAAGAAATTTAGCAAAAAAATATAGCAATGATCGTGAAGCGTACACTAAAGCAAAAACAGAATTTATCAATTATGTTCTTAAATCTTAGTTGCGAACTAATATAAGTTTGTGCAGAAATGTACTTAAACTAACGGGTGCGTTAGTTCAAGAAGACAAGGACTGCCCTAATGCAGATAATTGGAGAAGATAATGTGAAGATAGATATGGTATTTGATTATGAGATGGGTAATGATTTAACTTCAAATATACAAGAATTGTTACGCGAATGTTTTCAAAAAGACTATCCAAAAAACAGAATTTATTTTAAACAATTACCTCATTTTAGATTTGTAGCTTTTAACGAAAAAAATCAACTTGTAGGACAGGTAGGAATAGATTACAGAGTGATGAATCTTAACGGAGATCCTATAAGAGTACTTGGTCTAATTGATTTATGTGTCACCCAAAACACTCGCTCACAGGGGATAGGTTCGATGTTACTTTTAGAAATTGAACAGTTTTGTTGCAATAGAAATATTGATTTTTTATTGTTATTTTCTGACAACAAAATGTTGTATTTAAAAAATGGATACAGGTCAGTTACGAACAAATGTAAATGGTTAAAAATTGACCATGAAAGTCAAATTACAAGGGGTATAGGTTATGAAGAAATTGAGGGATTAATGATTAAAGAAGTTGGTAAGTATGGTTGGCGCGAAGGAGATCTAGATTTTTTAGGCTATCTTTATTAAGCTAACGGTGCTTTACTTCAAAAACTAGGGTGATGCGGCAGCCTTTTTTAATGAACTAACGGGGCAGGATAGTTCAATAAGAACAGTAAAATAATAATGTATAATTATTACAAAAGAGAGAGGGATATTATATTTTGCAGAAGTTTCAGATGCACCATTAATTCAGGATTTAATAATTAAGACTTTTATGGAATATAAAGATGAAATTCCCTCATCAAGTGCCTTAGAGGAGACCGTACATTAGTAGAAACTTACGTTATTTAACGTGTATAGTGATGATTGAAAAGGGGGCGATTTAATGATTGAATTAGGAACACTAGGCGCTTTTGCTCTAGTATCTTTAGGGATGGTCTGTTCACCTGGTCCTAATATGATTTATTTAATATCTAGGACAATTTCGCAAGGTAAAAGGGACGGGATAATTTCTCTTTTAGGTGTAATTACTGGTTTTATGATTTATATCATAGCTACAATGTTGGGCTTATCCTTCTTGTTCGAATTAGTTCCAGTAATGTATGACATCATTAAATGGTTAGGTGTTATCTACTTGTTGTGGTTAGCATGGAATGCAATAAGACCAGGAGCAAGTTCAATCCTGGAGCCAAAGCATTTAGCTGTAGAGTCACCAAAAAAACTATATGTTATGGGCCTTATGACAAATTTGTTAAATCCAAAAATTGCGGTCTTGTATGTTTCACTTTTACCTCAATTTATGGAACCTAATAGTGGTTCACTGCTTGTTCAAACTGCTCAATTAGGAACGGTGCAAATTTTTGTTAGCTTTGCTGTAAATTTACTAATTGTTTTATTTGCTGGGCAGGTCGCGGTTTGGGTTGGAAGAAGACCTTTTTTGGTTAAAATTCAACGCTGGTTCATGGCATCTGTTTTAGGTGCCTTAGCTATAAACTTAGCTTTTCATGAAAAAAAATAAACCTTCGAAGAGTTTTATTAGCTCCTCCTGTTTTTATCACGAAAGAAAACGTGTGTTTAAATACGGTGGCTGTATTTAATGATTGCTTAATCAACAAAATCAGCTTGTATTTCTTATTTGTGAAAAAATGTACTTAAACTATAGGGTGCGTTAGCTGAAGATCGGAGCTGTCTTTAAGACAGCTTTTTCTTATGGCACTAACGGGGCAGGATAGTACAAAAACAAATTTGTATATGGTATATTAACACCGTAACTTATTAAAATTCTTTAATAAGTTTATTTCTTTAGGTGGTGAATCTAGTGAATGAGTTAGTAGCTACTCCAAAATCTATTAAGAAGATAATCCTTCGTGGTATTCGTACAACTCTTTTAGAACTTGGAAGTGCAACAAAAGTTGAACTCAGCCATACATTAGGAATTAGTTTCCCGACAATAAGTAAGTTCCTAGCACAGATGGAGAAGGATGGGGAAATTATTTTAGTCGGTTTAGACGGTTCTAGTGGTGGGAGAAGAGCAAAAAGATATAGATACAATCCCGAGCATATGTTAGGTCTGGCAATATTTCTAGAGAAAACAGAGACGAATTATACAATTTTTAATTGTGTGGGAGAAGTAAAGGAACAAGGAAAAGCACCGAGTGTATTAATGGATGATGGTTTAAATTTATTAACTACGTGCATTGAAAACATAATGACTAAAAATTCGAAAATCAGTTCTATGGCAATTGGCGTTCCTGGTTCGGTTGATAGTGGCCGGATTTTCTATATACCAGGATATGAGCAGTTTCAAAATTTTGATTTAAAAGGATACTATGAGGATCAATTTTCTATACCTGTCGTAGTAGAGAACGATATGAATGCTGCTGTTCTCGGATATCACAATAATAGGGGAATTAAGGACAAGCAATCCCTTATATATTTGTATTCTGGTCAAAATGGCCCAGGTGCAGGAATTATGATAAATGGCGATGTGGTGCGAGGAAGTACTTTTTTCTCAGGAGAGGTTTCATTCGTCCCTCAGTATAATGACCGAAATTTTCGGCAAGCTTTGGAAAATGGAAGTGGACCTAAAAAAGTAACTATTTGTGAGGATTATGAGATTGATGCAATTAGCAGGTTAGTAGCCTCGTTTGTAGCTATCATTAACCCTCATACCATCATTTTTAGTAACGATGAAGTTGAAAAAGTTATTTTAGACAAAATTGCCGTAGGTAGCTCAAAATATATCCCGTCAGAACATCTTCCATCGCTTACAATGAGTGATTGGAAACAGGATTATTTATATGGATTACAAAGTCTTGGTCGTGATCTCATGATGAATGGAACAAACAGTAAATCTGTTTCTACATGAAAAGTAAAATTACATTTATTCTAGGCTACATTTATCTCTTACAAATATATAAAATTAATGGATTTTAAAATTTTCCTTTTGATAATGCACCTAAAACTGGTAAATAACTTGAAAATTTTAGTAAAAAAATATTTGAAATAATGTCATATAAGGTGGTGAGTCCCCTATAATATCAAGATCTAGCAATAACCTCTATAATTTAAAGGAGTGAAAAAGAATTGAGAATTGAACATGTGGCTATCTGGGTCAATGATTTGGAAGGCATGAGGGAGTTTTATGAAACTTATTTTAATTGTAAATCAAACATTAAATATCATAATAGTGAAAAGAAATTTGAATCTTATTTTTTAACTTTTGACTCGGGTACACGATTAGAGATTATGCGTAAGGCAGAAATTAATAAGCAAAATCGGGGAGCTAAAATTGGTTGGGCTCATATTGCCATCTCCTTGGGAAGCCAGGAATCCGTTAATCAAATGACAGCCAGATTAAAAAATAATGGTTACCCTCATATTAGTGGTCCCCGTATCACTGGAGACGGATATTATGAGAGTGTTGTAGAAGACCCTGAAGGAAATCTTTTGGAGTTGACTGTATAATACTAGGGATAAAATGGTAATGGTTGCTGAAACATTTTCATTATTAGTGACTTATTAAAAAAATTTAATAAGTGTTTTTTCTATACTTTTTAAATGTTTTTAATAAGTTTGTTTACATAGGAGGTAACTCAAGAAAAGCTACATTATTTATATGGATCACCAAGTCTTAGACTTGATCTCATGATGAATGGAACAAGAACGTAAAACAATTTGGAAAGTACAATTGAGCACCAAATAATTAAAAGTGAGGTTTGAATATGACAACATTCCTTTTAGTCATCATTTATTTGGCTTTTATTAGCTTAGGTTTACCTGATTCATTGTTGGGGGTAGCGTGGCCTGTGATGCAATCTGACTATGGAGCCCCACTTGAGACTGCTGGATTACTTTTTATGACGATTGCAGGTGGTACAATTATTTCCAGTTTAGCTAGCGGAACGGTACTCAAACGGTTCGGAACTGGTAATGTCACATTTGTAAGTTGCTTAATGACTGCTGGAGCATTGCTAGGCTTTCATTTTTCTCCATCGCTAGTTTGGTTAATTGTATGTGCCATACCACTTGGATTAGGTGCAGGATCTGTTGATGCAGGATTAAACGATTATGTTGCTACACATTATAAGGCACACCATATGAGTTGGTTACATTGTTTTTGGGGCGTCGGTGCTACTTTTGGTCCTATAATTATGGCTCAGTTTATTTCAGAACAACATTCTTGGAGAAATGGATATTTTGCAATCTCTGGAATTCAGTTCACTTTAACTGTAATACTTCTCTTCACTTTGCCCTTATGGAATAGAGTGAAAAAAAACAGCAAGATCACCTTAATTGAAGAGCCGGAAGATTCAAAAGGTGTATTTAACAATGTAGAAGGTAAACATGTAAAACCTTTACAAATTAAAGGAGTTAAACTGGCTCTAATCTGCTTCTTGTTTTATTGTGGGGTTGAATCAACAGTAGGTCTTTGGGGAAGTAGCTTTTTGGTAAATGTCAAGGAGTTACCGGTAGCGGTTGCTGCACAATGGGTTTCCTTATATTACGCAGGAATAACAGTGGGTAGATTTATTACAGGTTTTATTACCTTTAAAATGAGTAACCGCACTCTCATTAGGATGGGGCAAATAATAGCATTAGCTGGTGCCACACTTCTATTCCTACCATTGCCTTCCACTTTTTCGCTTGTAGGTTTTATTATGGTTGGACTAGGATTAGCACCGATATTTCCGTGTATGTTGCATGAAACTCCAACACGTTTTGGGAAGAAGCATTCCCAGACAATTATGGGCTATCAAATGGCTGTTGCCTATACAGGTAGTACTTTCATTCCACCTCTTCTTGGTTTCATTGCATCTCATTCAACAATAGGAATCTTCCCATTTTGTATTGCTGTTTTTGTTGCAGCAATGCTCCTAAGTTCAGAAAAATTAAATACCTTACTTACAAAGAAGGATTTATTAAAGAGGAAAGATAAAAGCTCAAAAGCATTTTAATCATGTAGGAATCCAATAGATAACAAAGTTGCTTATTTTACATCAAGGAAAAAAAGTATTAGGAGTGATTTATTATGAAAACTGAAAAAGAGAAAATGTTAGCTGGAGAATTATATACAGCAATGGATGAAGAGCTTGGTAAGGATCATATAAAAGCACAGGAAATACTTGCAGAATTTAATGTATCCTTGTGGAAAACAAAAGCGACCTTTTAAAAAACTCATTTGGAAAAACTGGAGAAAATTTTTGTGTAAAACCAACGTTCCGTTGTGACTATGGTTACAACATCTATGTTGGAGAGAATTTTTTTGCAAATTACGATTGTATCATATTAGATGTTTGAAAAGTTACTATCGGAGAGAATTGTATGATCGGACCAAGAGTATCCATATATACTGCAACCCACCCTTTAGATGCAGAAACTAGAATAACAGGGTTGGAATATGGCAAGCCAGTTACCATCGGCAATAATGTTTGGATTGGTGGTAGTGCAGTAATAAACCCAGGAGTAACGATAGGAGACAATGTTGTTATTGCGTCAGGTGCAGTAGTAACTAAAGATGTAACAGACAACGTTGTAGTTGGGGTAATCCTGCAAAAATACTTAAACAAATTAAAGGATAAAATTGCACAATGATTTTCAAGCAGAAAGAATTAATTACAAGTAAAGTAATTGCATATACTGATAGACGAGTTCAACAATGCCAAAAATTCAGGATGCTTATCCCCACCTAAAGAGTGAAAACTTAATTACAAAGGCTAGAATTTAATTATTAAAACTGACAAGCAAACAGATTTAACACATTATGGTCTTCAGCGGATAATGGACATTTTTATACAATGGGGTACCGTCACATGCCCATCAAGTTAAAAAATAAAAATACCCCAAAACGAAAAAACTCAATTCTTTCTGTAGAAACAATAGAAAGAAAGTTTTTTTCGTTTTTGGGATACAAGTTCACCTTAGCTTGATGGAGATGGGGTATCGCCCACATCCGTAAAATATACGCTAAGCAAATTTTGAGATAAAACGAGACGGGAAAAATTCGGCTCTTATTTTTTAGACCTTTTGTACGTAGGTAGAAGGCGTTACTATAAGATAGTGTAATTGAATTATTCATTAATTTATATTGTTTATTTAGCTATTGCTTTTAATAATTGATCGACCAATAATTGAGATTTTAGTCCTTCTAGTCCATCAATTAGTGGCTTTTCGTCATTTTGAATACAGTCAATAAAATGTTGTACAGCATCTTTAAATCCTCTTTGCTTTAACGTTGAATCCCAAGAAGGAGAAAATGAAGTAGAAAGGCTGTTATTAGCCTCAATTTCTAAAGTATTCATGTTCTTAACTCTTAAAATTGCTCCATCTGTTAATAGTTCAAGCTTCTCAAGGTTAGTACCCGCTTTTCGATGCATGTCTGTAAAGAAAGGTACACCTTCCTTGGAATTATAAACATGTCCGGCATACACAAGGTAATTCTCACTACTTATATTTACTGTTCCATGTAACACATTCAAATCACCATTTGCTAGCCATCTTACTGTATCAACTACATGTAAATAATCGTCTAACATTCTAAATTCATAAGAATAAGGTCCCATACTATCAGTTCTATGTTTTTCAAAGCGAACTGACGCTATATTTTGAGCTTGTTGTTTTGCTTGTACATACATAGGTGCAAAACGGCGATTAAATCCAACCATAAGCTTTCTTCCTGATTTTTCGCTTAACTCAACTAATCTTTCAGCTTCAGCAACAGTTGCTGCTAATGGTTTATCAACATAAACATCTATTCCTTTAGATAAAAGAGAAGACACAACTTCAAAATGTGAGCTAGTGGAACTATGTACAAAAACAGCATCACACTCTTCAGCAAGTGTTTGTAAGCTATTAAAATCTTGGATACGATACTGATTGCAAATCATTTTTCGTTTATCTTTACTTGGTGAAAAAGCACCTACAAATGTCCATTTCGTTTCTTGGGTAAGAATTGGTAAATATGCTTTTTGAGCTATACTTCCTAAACCTATCATGCCAATACGAGGTTCTCTCATGTTTGATCATCCTTTTGCATTGATATAGTTAGTAACAAAATTAGTTTACACCATTTAAGTTTATAGAGGTAGTACCACATCGCCATCATGCTAAGGTGAATTTGTATCCCCAAAACCCAAAAAACGCTATTATTTTTGTAGGAATATACAGGAAGGATGGCTTTTTCTATGAGTTTTTCTGTTTCAAACGAAATGAATCTCTTTTCACAAGAACTTCAAAACCACTTATCTCCATCTTTTCTTCAACAACTAGCTAAAGAAGTTGGTTTTGTTCAACGTACAAGTAAATATCAAGCACAAGAATTAATTGCTTTATGTGTATGGCTTAGCCAACAGGTCGCGAGTACGCCACTCACACAATTGTGTAGTCGTCTCGAAGCATCTACAGGTGTCCTCATAAGTCCCGAAGGGCTTAATCAACGATTTAATGGTTCAGCCGTACAGTTTCTTCAACAAGTTCTAGCTAACCTTCTAACTCAAAGAATTCATTCAACACAAAAAATACTTCATCCATACTCCACGACTTTTAAACGTATTCGGATCCTAGATTCTACAACATTTCAACTTCCAGATAAGTTTGCCTCACATTATCAAGGTTCTGGCGGAAGCAGCCATACCGCAGGTGTTAAAATCCAACTGGAATATGACTTATTGAGTGGGAAGTTCCTCCACGTTTACGTAGGAGAAGGGAGAGAAAATGATAAAACCTTCGGTTCCACAAGTCTACAAACCATTCAACCAAAAGACTTATACATAAGGGATTTAGGGTATTTTGACTTACATGACTTACAGAAAATGAATGATGAAGGTGCTTACTATGTCTCACGTTTGAAGTTAAATTCTCGTATCTATCGTAAGAACGATGAACCAGAGTTTTTTCGGAATGGGACTGTGAAGAAAGGTACTCTCTTTATTCAGTTAGACACGGAAGAGCTAATGAATCAATTACAACCTGGTCAAACACTCGAAATTTCAGATGCATACATTGGGCTGTATCAAAAACTACCCGCCCGAGTGATTATTCATCGACTAACTGAGGAACAAACAGAGAAAAGATTGAAAGACCAAGCAAAAAAAGAAAAGAAGAAGGGCATTACCTATAAAGACCGAAGCAAACGATTAAGTGGAATGAACGTATATATTACAAATCTTTCTTTAGAAGACGTTCCAACGGAACATATTCATGACCTGTATTCGTTACGTTGGCAGATTGAAATTCTATTTAAGACATGGAAGTCTTTCTTTCAAATTGACAAGTGCAAAGAGATTAAGAGGGGACGCTTAAAGTGTCACTTGTATGGGCAACTTATTAGCATTTTACTCTGTTCATCTACGATGTTTAGAATGCGTCAGTTACTTTTAGATAAGAAAAAGAAGGAGTTAAGTGAATATAAATCCATCTATATGATAAAAGACTATTATTTATTGTTTTCTCAAGGATTACAAAAGGACGCCAAGGAATTATCAAAGATTTTTCTACGTCTTTTTCACCTTTTGGAGAAAAACGGACGGAAATGTCATCGTTATAACAAGAAAACGGTCTTTGATATCTTAGGTATTGTGTATGATTGTACGATGTCACAAAAACTTAAAGTTGCCTAATATTTTTTTAAAAAGCCTATTTAATGGTTTTTTTGTAATGCGCATTTTTAGTGCTACCATACAAATTAAAGATAACACACTTTTATATTATCTCTTGGCGTGCTTAGCTTGATGGTGATGGGGTACCGTCAGCAAAACGCGAATTTACATCGTTAAAGGGGTCTGGATACAAGAATAGCCGATTTTCCCCACGTTAAGGATGTAAACGGCTTTAGGACTATTCTTGATTTTAGGACCGCAATGATTCTAAGTTGGTAACTTCTTTTGGATCGAAGCGATACTCTCCAAGGAAGTTGATATGTTCCCATCCTAATGGAGATATATGCTTTAATAAATCCCCCGTAACATTCCTTTACTTTGAAGTAATTCGGTAGCTTTGCCTAGATAAACTGTCTTCCATACACTAATTGCATTAGTCAAGATGTTTAAAGCACCTGCACGAAGGAAATTAATTTTACAGGGGATGTGCTTTATACTGAACTAGATAATGCGTCTGAAAATTTGTATCAAGCAAATTCTAAGATCTGAGAAAACCTATTTCTCCCGTATTGAGAAATCGGTTTTTTATTATTCATAAAAACTGCCTTAAATGTTTAGACTTAGCAAGTTTAAAGCTGCCCAAATAAATGATATGAATAAAATTACTTGACACATTTCTTCTACTTCGTAATACTATATATTAGTACTAAGTAACGATAAGTAGTTTGCAAGGAGGATATATGAAAAATTTAACGGAAATCCTTAAGGGAGTTCGTGAAGGTGTGGTGCTCCAAAAGATTCAAACAGGAGAAACCGGAACCTACATGTACAGCTGCTGGATGGGAATGATCCGCGGTGTAATCATTTTGAAAGAAGCATAGGAGGAAGTAAAAGCTCCATAAAGAAAATCGGCTGTATCCAATGGGGATAGCTGGTTTTAAAAATATTTAGAAAATCCAGTTGACAGTCCACGTACTACGTGTTACGATATACTTGTAGTTAGTCACACTGGATACCTACACCACTGAATAGTTAGGTTGCAAAATTATTTTTAAGAAAAATAGTTGACACCTACGCTACTCGGTGTTACAGTGTACATGTAATGAGCAATACTGAATAGCATGATTTCCCAAAAGCTATACAGTAAAAATTTCGCTTAGTACTAAGTTATACTGAATATAAGTCAGACAAAATAGAGGAGGCTCTGAACATGGAAAATTTAACCGAAATGCTGAAGGGTTCGCTGGAAGGCTGCGTGCTGGAAATCATCAGCCGCCATGAAACCTATGGCTACGAGATTACCCGCCGCCTGAACGAGCTTGGGTTTACTGAAGTCGTGGAAGGGACGGTCTACACCATCCTCGTCCGATTAGAAAAGAAAAAACTGGTAACCATGAAAAAGAAACCGTCAGATATGGGGCCGCCCCGCAAGTTTTACTCACTTAATGAGGCTGGCCGCCAGGAACTTGAATTGTTTTGGCAGAAATGGGATTTTGTATCATCAAAAATCAACGTCTTGAAGTCAATCTAGCTTCATAAGATATTCCGTACGATATGTTTGGAGTGTCTTGTTCAGCTTTATAAAAAAGGAGGAAAAATAACATGATGGAAATGTTCAAAAAAATGATTGGTGATAAAAAAGAATACAAGATGATGATGGCACGGGTTGAAGCCCTGCCAGAGGACTACCAGTTTGTATTTAAGAAAATTCAAAACTACATGTGGAATTTCTCATCAGCGGGCAGCGGGATGGATATGCTGCACATGCAGTATGAATTAATCGAGTTGTTCGAAGCCGGTGCGGCGGAAGGTAGACAAGTGCTGGAAATAACTGGGGACGACGTGGCGTCCTTTGCCGACGAACTAGTGGCAAACGCTAAAACCTATCTCGCCAAGTATCGTGAAGATTTGAATCAGAGTATCATGAAGCGATTGGGAAAAAATAAATTCAATAGATAATACCGACTGAATAGCTGGTTACAAATGTGAATTGCCACCTTCGCTATTCAGCTATATTTTTAACTCGGTAATAAGTAATACAGATTATCAGTCAGACTAAATAGAAGAGTATAGGCAATCTAGCTCCGCAAGGCGCACGACCGGATAATTACGGATCTCGAAAGCGACCTTGCTGCGCATTTTATAAGGAGGAAAAAAGTATGAGAAATGCAGCGATTTCTGTAAAAGGGTTAAAAAAATCCTTTAAAGACAAGGAAGTCTTAAAGGGGGTGGATTTTGAGGTGCGGCGTGGCGAAATTTTCGCACTGCTGGGCTCAAATGGAGCGGGCAAGACGACGACGGTCAACATCCTCTCGACGCTGATGAAGGCTGATGGCGGCGAAGTAGGTATTTGCGGCTTTGACGTCCAGCGTCAACCGGATCATGTTCGCCAGAGCATCAGCCTGACAGGGCAGTTCGCAGCTTTAGACGGCATGCTCACAGGGCGGGAAAACCTGATGATGATCGCCAAGTTGCGGGGAGTTTCCAATCCCGCTCAAGTCGCCGACAATCTGCTTGAAAAATTCAGCCTGACCGATGCGGCCAACCGCCGGGCGGACAAATATTCCGGCGGGATGAAGCGCCGGCTTGACATCGCCATGAGTCTGATCGGGACGCCAGCAGTCATTTTTCTCGACGAACCGACGACAGGGCTTGACCCCGAAGCGCGGATTGAAGTCTGGGATACCGTCAAGGAGCTTGCCGGCGGAGGCACAACCATCTTGCTGACGACCCAGTACCTGGAGGAAGCCGAACAACTGGCGGACCGTATCGCCATCCTGCATGGTGGAAAAATCATCTCGACCGGGACCCTTACTGAACTCAAGGAGATGTTCCCGCCAGCGAAAGTGGAGTACATCGAGAAGCAGCCGACATTGGAGGAAATTTTCCTCGCGATCATCGGCAAAAAGGAGGAGATGTAAATGAAAAGCAAAACAGGGGTATTACTAGGGCGTTTAATGCGCAACATCATGCGCAGCCCGGATACAATTATCACGGTGGCGATTACGCCGATTATGCTGCTGCTGCTGTTTGTCTACGTATTTGGCGGCGCCATAGAGACAGGCACGGACAACTACGTCAATTATTTATTGCCGGGAATCTTGCTGATGGCTATCGCATCCGGCGTCGCTTACACTTCCGTGCGGCTGTTTACGGATGTAAAGAGCGGGCTAATGGCGCGTTTCATTACCATGCCCATCAAGCGCTCGTCGGTTTTGTGGGCTCACGTGTTGACCTCGCTGGTTTCCAATGCGCTTACTGTCGTGGTGGTTATCCTCGTCGCGCTCTTGATGGGCTTCCGTTCCAGCGCTGGTATCCTGGATTGGCTCGCGGTTGCTGGGATACTCGGGCTGTTTACGCTGGCGCTGACATGGCTGGCGATCATTCCCGGATTGACAGCAGGGTCTATGGAAGGGGCGACAGCCTACTCGTACCCGCTGATTTTCCTGCCGTTTATCAGTTCGGCCTTTGTCCCCACCGAAACCATGCCTAAAATTGTCCGTGCGTTCGCTGAGAACCAGCCCGTGACTTCAATCGTGAATGCGATTCGTGCCCTCTTGTATGATGGGTCTGTTGGCAACGATATCTGGATCGCGCTTGCCTGGTGCGTCGGCATCATGGTCATCGCTTACTTCTTCGCCAGTAAAGTATTTAAACGCCAGTTAGGGTAAGAACAACATTATGGGTTTAGCCATATCAATAGTCAGCCGCTGCGATGAATGCATTTGCTATCACAAAAAAGAGTGAATGAATTACCTGAAGAATACAAAAAAGGCAATGAAAGCAATTGAAAATTATATGTTGAACTTTGCTAAGGGATCGGTATGTTTGAGGTTTTAACCAATATTTTAGAGATGTTCGAGAGTAGTGCCAGTGATGGTTTAAGTATACGAGAAGTAGTAGAAATGATATTGCAGAATTTGCCGACTCATTCCTAGCTGAGTTTCCTGAAGAAACATGGATCGACAAACTAAGAAATAAATTAAGAAATTCTATTAAATAAAGGAGCGAGCCATGAACTGTGCTTTTCTTCAATATCAGCTAATAGGGGTACTGCCGTTTGGTACTACCCCAATTAGGAACATCAGAAAAAAAGGGATGAAATTGGAAACACCGAAGAAACCTCAAAATTTGTAAGGGAGTAAACATTGTAGGGAGGGGGATAGAAAAATTGACAAAGATAGTACTCTGTGCTATTATATAGTAGTAGTAAGTAATGCTTAATAGCTGATTCACAAAAGAGTGATTCAAAAATTTTATCTCACTATTCTGTAATACAGATTATTATCATCACAAAGTACTAAGAAGAAAGAAGTAAAAAATATGAATAAAATCACAGAAATGCTTAAATGTGTGCTTGAGGGCTGCGTGCTAGAAATTATCAGCCGTGGCGAAACCTACACGGCTATGAAATCACACAGCAGCTGCGAGCACTGGGCTTTAGCGACATTGTGGAGGGAACAGTTTACACCATCACGATGCGGCTCGAAAAAAATAAACTCGTGGATATTGAGAAAAAGTCATCCACGATGGGCCCACCGCGCAAATTTTATCGGCTCAATGAAGCTGGCCAGCAAGAACTGACAAATTTCTGGGCCAAATGGAACTTTATCTCAAGCAAACTAAACAAATTAAAAGCAAAATAAAGGAGAATAAACATGAGTATTTTCGCTAAAATCTTTGGAGATTTTAGCAAGCATGGCGTGAAATGGAAAACCGCGCAAAAGCCTTACCTGAAGACTACTACAACGCCTACAAAGCGATGCAAAAATATCTTTGGAACTCTGGCGGCGTGATGGATTGGCAAGAAACGATATTCGTCTTTAATCAAATCATCGACCTTCATGAAGAAGCCGCAGCCGATGGTAAGCGCGTTAAAGAAGTTACTGGCAACGACGTAGCAGCCTTCTGTGATGCTCTCGTCATTGATGTAAAATCGTGGGTTGATAAGCAACGTCATAAACTGAACGATACGATTAATTAATAGAACTTTGCTGAACAGCTTAGTATCTTAAAGGAGACTACAATGAACTTTTTAGAAAAAATAACCGGCAGCGATATGACTAAAGAAATGAAAGGTTTTGAAGCACGAGCAAAAGTCTTGCCAGCTGAATATCAAACTGCTTGGAAAGAAATTATAAGTAATCTCTGGATTCACGGAGATTTCACCGGTCGTAATCTGATGCCGATTCTTGACAGTGCTCTTGAACTTCTTGAAGTTACATCAGCAGACGGCCAGAGCGTCGAAGAAGTACTAGGAGATGATACCAAAGGCTTCTGCACAGCGCTTGTTGGTGACGAAGGCGCAAAAACTTATAGAGATAAATGGCGTGACCAACTCAACAAGAACGTAGCAAGAAAATTAGGAGGACTGAAATGAGTATCAAAAAAATCATCGAAGGCAAAAAAGAATGGAGAGCACATGTTTCGCGTGTCAAAGCGCTTCCACAAGATTACCAAATTGTCTATAAAGAGATCCAAAAATATCTCTTCAAAGTCGGTCCTGTTGAGCTAAACGAAGGTATCGGACTGCTCTCGGAAATTCTCAGCTTCTTTGAAGAAGGCACAGCTGCTGGGAAAGGTGTGCTTGAAGTCACAGGAAAAGACGTTGCTGCTTTCTGCGATGCACTGATTGAAGATTCAAAAACTTACGCTGATCTCTATCAAGAATCGGTCAATCAAAAAGTCGATAAGACTATGAAAAAATAGAAGGAACGTAGTACTTGACGGCAAAATTCAATCGAACTTTTGCCTAAGTACTGCGCTAACCTCCCAAACTCAAAAGTATCGTTCGAGTTCGAGAAGTGTCGGAAATGAAAGAAAGAATCAAAATGGAAACAATAATAAAAATTGAAGGATTAAAAAAATCTTTTAAAGAAAAAGAAGTCCTCAGAGGCTGAAAAGCGATAGGATGAAATAACCCTCCAAATCAATAATTTTGATATTAACCAAATTGAAATACCCGAAAAAACGTTAGTTAGATTTGAAAAATGAATTTTTCTTGTTGAACTAACGGCGTGCGTTAGTTGAATATTACATTACTTAGAAATTATAAAACCTAAAAACAATAAGGCTATATAAAAACCCTGATTCTTCTGCTTAGCGTAGAAAAATCAGGGTCTTTATTTCCAAAAAAATGTCTTAGCGTATAATACCCGCGTTTTGTCGGCAGTACCCTATTAGATCAAATTGTTAATATATCAAGGCCTCATTCTGAAAGGTTATGAAAAATTACAAAAAAGGCACATAAAATTGCGCCTTTCACATCGTATAAGAATATTATCCAACTATCAATACCTTTAAATTTGTATCCACACTAAGTGGAGTGCACTTAGTGAAGCAATCTTTTTAGCATTATCAGCGGTTGTTGTATTACTTCCTATAATCCTGATAATATGAAATAGACATGCAAATAACTGTGCTTTTCTTGAATATCAGCTAATAGAAGGTTTGTTGAATAAATCCCAATCTCTCAGTGATATAAATGAGAGATTGGGATTTTTAATACTGGAATATCCATAACGTTGTAAATCCGCGTTTTGCTGGCGGTACCCCATCGCCATCAAGCTAAGCGCGCAAGAGATAATATAAAAGTGTGTTCTCTTTAATTTGCTATGGTAACACTAAAAATGCGCATGACAAAAAAAACATCAAATAGGTTTTTTTAAAAAATATTAGGCAGCTTTAAGTTTTTGATAATTCCTTGGCGTCCTTTTGTAATCCTTGAGAAAACAATAAATAATAGTCTTTTATCATATAGATGGATTTATATTCACTTAACTCCTTCTTTTTCTTATCTAAAAGTAACTGACGCATTCTAAACATCGTAGATGAACAGAGTAAAATGCTAATAAGTTGCCCATACAAGTGACACTCTAAGCGTTCCCTTTTGATCTCTTTGCACTTGTCAATTTGAAAGAAAGATTTCCATGTCTTAAATAGAATTTCAATCTGCCAACGTAACGAATACAGTTCATGAATATGTTCCGTTGGAACGTCTTCTAAAGAAAGATTTGTAATATATACGTTCATTCCACTTAATTGTTTGCTTCGGTCTTTATAGGTAATGCCCTTCTTCTTTTCTTTTTTTGCTTGGTCTTTCAATCTTTTCTCTGTTTGTTCCTCAGTTAGTCGATGAATAATCACTCGGGCGGGTAGTTTTTGATACAGCCCAATGTATGCTTCTGAAATTTCAAGTGTTTGACCAGGTCGTAATTGATTCATAAGCTCTTCCGTGTCTAACTGAATAAAGAGAGTATCTTTCTTCACAGTCCCATTCCGAAAAAACTCTGGTTCATCATTCTTACGATAGATACGAGAATTCAACTTCAAACGTGAGACATAGTAAGCACCTTCATCATTCATTTTCTGTAAGTCGTGTAAGTCGAAATACCCTAAATCCCTTATGTATAAGTCTTTTGGTTGAATGGTTTGTAGACTTGTTGAACCGAAGGTTTTATCATTTTCTCTCCCTTCTCCTACGTAAACGTGGAGGAACTTCCCACTCAATAAGTCATATTCCAGTTGGATTTTAACACCTGCGGTATGGCTACTTCCGCCAGAACCTTGATAATGTGAAGCAAACTTATCTGGAAGTTGAAATGTTGTAGAATCTAGGATCCGAATACGTTTAAAAGTCGTGGAGTATGGATGAAGTATTTCTTGTGTTGAATGAATTCTTTGAGTTAGAAGATTAGCTAAAACTTGTTGAAGAAACTGTACGGCTGAACCATTAAATCGTTGATTAAGCCCTTCGGGGCTCATGAGGACACCTGTGGATGCTTCGAGACGGCTGCACAATTGTGTGAGTGGTGTACTCGCGACCTGTTGACTAAGCCATACACATAAAGCAATGAATTCTTGTGCTTGATATTTACTTGTATGTTGAACAAAACCAACTTCTTTAGCTAATTGTTGGAGAGAAGATGGAGATAAGTAGTTTTGAAATTCTTGAGAAAAGAGATTCATTTCGTCTGAAACAGAAAAACTCATAGAAAACGCCATCCTTCCTGTATATTTCTACAAAAAGAATAGCGTTTTTATGATGATACAAATTCACCTTATCTTGATGGCGATGGGTTCCCGCCAACATTTTAACGAAAATATACGCTAGGCCTTCGGATGTGACCGGCCCCGGCTGTCTCTCTTCTATAAAGGCTGTTTTTATGAAGTAAATCTTTTTGTTTTTGGTAATAAAATGGAAATATTTGTTTTTGTGTGAATAAGTCGAAAATATATAAAGCTGAACAAAACCTTGTATATTTTCGACTTGTTGCTAAAGTACCAGTGTATCATTCACATCTGTATTTGAACTGAGGCTCTGTCTGTATATAAAAAGCATTTCTTACTTGTGCACTCCAATTTGCAAAGGCTGATCTCCATTCAGGAGTGTTAAAGAATTGATCTACAGTTTGAGTTTCAGAATGCCAAACTATAAATAGGTTGAGTGGGGCAATTCCTCCTGCCCAAATTCCATTATTTGCGTCAGTATCTTCTTCCCTTACTAATAATAAGGGTAGACCAAATTGAAAAGCCATTGAAGGTTCTACTTGTGAATAAACTGATCCTATCCAGAATGGAGTGGATGGTGGAAGGGGTCCTGCATTGACATCAACAGTTTGAATTTTAAAACGACGAAGGTTTACTGCCAACATTCCATAGCTTGATGAAACTAACCGACGAATATCAGTTAAAATGGATTCGGGATAACTTTCGCTTAATGGTAATGTACGCGGAAAAAGCAAAGCATTCTCAATCTCTAAAATTAGACGGTTTAGAAACAGTTGTTGGTTGTCATTTAAATGAGTTGTCGTACTTAAAAATATGGGAATACGATAAGCACGGTCAATACACTCTTGGTGTGCCGATTCTATTTTTTTTTTATCTTCACGTAAAGAGCTATGCTCATTATTCCTCACTTTCTCTTCATCCTTGCGTGAAGAGCTATTCTTATTTTTACTCACTTTCTCACCTCCTTTTTTTATTAGTATATGGAAAAGGCATAAGTGAGTTTGGACATAACAGGATTCCATAATAGAGATGCTTTATAAAAGTCTAAATTTGAATAATTTTATAAAAAATTTATTTAATTTAACTGAAGCAGGAAATAAGTAATTTATCATTAGCTATCCAAAATAAGCTTTTTGAATGAAGTCAATGTTGAGGAAAAAATATAACCCACAACAAGATTGTTGGAAAATGCTATATAGATATGAATACTTTGTGTTCAAAATTAACCATTTTATTATGTTTTATTCGGGGAACCGTATCATAAATAGTGGTAAAGCGGAGAATCGAGCTGATTATATGCTCAAAGGATACAAACATGTCGAGCTGCGAGAACGTGCGTTACAAGATCAACTCCAACGGGCAAGTGCATTAAACATTATCATCAATGCGATTAGTGTTTGGAACACGCTGAGCAAGCAACAAAACACCGCAAAAAGCAAGGTAAACTTCAGGAAGAACTACTAAACCATATTGGATGGGAACATATCAATTTCTTAGGCGAATACAAATTCAATTTCAGGCAAAATTCGTCTCGCGATTCATTACGACCGCTGAAACAACAAGAGGTTGAGTGACTGGTGTTCGGGTTATACCGCCCGGACTATTGGGCTTAGAGTAAGAAAAACGCTAAGCAGGTCACATCCGAAGGCCTAGCGTATATTTTCGTTAAAATGTGGCGGGACCCCATCGCCATAAAGCTAACAATGACGAGTTACCCCAAAACTATAAAAACGAGTAAGATGCACAAAACTTTCGTTCTGGGGGTATTATGATATTTTACATTGATGGGCATGTGGCGGGACCCCTTATGGAACTAACGGGGCAGTTTAGTCCCATAAACGTAAGCAACAGTGTTAAGAATGAATGGATTTGATATCTAGAATTTTTCGGTCACAAAAAAACGCTATACTCACCAGCGTTTTTCTCATAATAAATGCTGCTATTGTATTTTTCTTTTGTTTAAAACCCGTTTTACTCCTATCGATAAAATAAACAATACGCCAGCAGCAAGTGACACAGCCGAGATTAATTCCTGTCCTGTCAGGGTGAGGGCTTTTGCCAATTCGACTGAATATGATAGGGATAAGGCTGTCATTAGTTTTGAGAGTGAAGCGATCAGAATAAATCTGCAAAAAGAAACTCCGCCTATCCCCGATCCAAGACAAATGATTTCATCTGGGAGAATCGGGATAATAAGCAGAAGGAAAAGAATGGTCGTTTCATTTTTTTCTACATACTTTTGGTAGCTTTGCAAGGGCTTTTCTTTTACTAATTTTAATGCAAGCTTTTGTCCGCCAACCCTAGCTATAAGGAACATGACTGCTATGCCGGAAATAGTTCCGAGAAAACCTAGATAAGTTGCGGTAAATGAGCCAATAACTGCACTGCCTGCAGGAATAGTTACTGCTTCAGGCAAGGGTAATATGATTGGCTGGAGGAAACAAATAAGGAGGAAAAGGAGTTTGCCTAAGAGGGTATTTTCTCCAAAAATGCTCTCAATACCGTTCGCATCTGCCAGAACTAAAAACTTTGTAGAATAAGAAATCATACAGACAATAATCAAAAAAATGCTCAAGTAAACTAAGGAGAGACTTGTAAGTTTTAAATAGTTTACTTTTTTCATTTTTATCAAGACAAGATTAATAGACAGAATGCCTATTAAGATGACTGTAAATATAACTTTATAAATTATCAGCTGCGATGGTAAAAACACAAAAACGCACATGGCTGCAAACGCAGCCATCAATAAATTCGTCCACAACTCAGGCAGTTTCTTTCCAAAAACCACAATATTCTTTCTCCCTTTAAGTGAATTTTATTTGTATGATTAAGTGTACTGGCGATGCCATCTTAAGAAAACAGACCTGGGGTTTAACTGAAAGTAAGACCTGAGGCTTAAATCTCTAAAATGTGCGATCATTCCCATTATCATACATTCAAATTCAAGGGAAAAAGTACCCCTAATTAACTAACGGGACAGGTTAGCTGAAGAGTGCTGTTTGATCTTTGTTAAAGGGCGATATTCTTGAATAAAAGAAGGGATTATTCGTAAGTAACCGAACTATTAGTTATACAATTAACGTGGGCTGGATAGCGCAATATTTTGCTTGCAGTTTTAATGTTCAAAGACGGACGTTTAATGTCTCCAATTCATCGGATGTTTACCAGTGACCTGTGTCAAACTATTAGGAGAAGGGAGCCAGGTGTGTAATGAAGAACCCTGATAAGATTTACAACACTGCGGTAGAGGCAACTTTAGAGGTGATTGGAGGAAAGTGGAAACCTGTGATTCTCTTTCATCTAACATTTGGCAAGAAACGTAACAATGAATTGAAAAGCTTGATACCCGAAATTACTCAAAAAATGTTAACTCAGCAACTTCGGGAGCTAAAGGAGGAAGGTGTCGTCTTACGCATTTCTTATAATCAGGTTCCACCAAAAGTCGAGTATGAGTTGACAGACTACGGCTGGAGTCTAAAGGAGATCCTGCATCTGATGTGTAGGTGGGGGGATTCGCATATAGAGAGAAAGTACAGAGGAAGGGCTACCCATCTGGCCAATCCACAGCTTGAAGACGTACAGAACATATAAGAAGCGGGCCTTGTATACAAGGCCCGCTTTGCGTTTATGGGATGACTTTGCGTTTCCGAAAGTCGTCGAAGATGTTCATAAACATCGCTTCGGTATCGACGTATTCGTGAAAACCTAAGCGACGGGCCTTAGTTCCGTCGGCGAAGAAATCGTAATCCCAAGAAAACACGAAATCACCGAATTTCCAGGATGATAGGTCTTTATAGGAATGACCAGCAAGTCCATGATTATCGACCATTTTGTTCCAAAGTGGCTCCTTGTCCGCCATGACAACGTCCAGTGACATCTGCAGCGGAGGCGCCGTCTCCAAGCCGAAATAGTGAGCTATCTTCGGCCATAATTCATTCCACCGGAACAGATCACCGTTCGTGATGTTAAATGCCTGATTGGCACAACGTTCTTCAGTCGCCGCCCATACCGTTGCCTTCGCAAGAAGCCCCGCATCCGTCATCTCCAAGAGACTGTCGTAAGCACCAGGCTTGCCGGGAAACCGCAGCGGAAGTCCAAGCTCCTTCGAAATTGAGGCGTAGATCGCAATAACCATGGCGAGGTTCATCGGATTTCCAAGCGAGAAGCCACAGACTACAGAAGGACGGAGCGCCGACCAAGTCCAAGCCTTACCTTTTTGCCTTTGTTCTAAGAAATCTTGCTGATCAACATTGAACTCGGGCGGCATATGATTAGCATCTGTCTCACGAGCAGGGGTCTTGAATGGGCCGAGATGTGCTCCGTATACCTTGTAACCTTGCATCAAACTGACATGTTTTAAGCCAGAGGCGATTGGTTCGATCGCCTCTACGGTGTTCACTAGCATGGCGAGGTTGGGAGGAACAAGTTCGGCCCAAGTTGGACGGTCCTGATAGGCGGCATAGAAGATATGTGTTACCTCAGTTAAACAGCCTAGCTTCTCGCGGGTGTCGTCAATATTGAGTAAATCCGCAGCCACGTACCGGACACGGCCGTCAGAATCTCCGCCTCGACGTGATACGCCAATCACGTCCCAATCAGGGAGGGTAATTAGGTGATTAATGAGGTTACGACCGATGACACCATTTGCGCCTACGACCAAGGCGACTTTGCGTGTGCGTGTTTGAGGTACATTATTCATAGTGTTCCAGCTCCTTCTATACTGTGCTTAGTTCACTATTATTTTGCATCAAGGAACCACACTTGAGAAGTACGCACTTTGAAGTGTCATAAGCACTTTTTTGTAATCCAGCAGTACTCATAAGTCAAATATTCGGTGTTAATAACATATAAATCTCAAAAAATCATTATAGGAATTGTTTGAATGTAATGATTATTCAACCCCGTTTTTTTCTTTATCCTCTCCTAAACACCAAGTTAATTTGTTTTCAAAATAGATCAGAATGCTGAAAATGCTCATTACTACGAGAGAGTAACGGATTTACTGATGTTCTGGGAAGATCTTCAACAATCGGGCGCGATTTATTAGTAAGAATCGCTTTTTTTATAGAACAAACGGGGAAGTTAGTTAAGGAAACCTCCCGAAAAAAATGTATTTACTACTATTATTTTACGTTTCTATTAATTATGAGGATTAAATTATTTGTTCAAAGCTTACAATAAAACCGGTCCTTCAGGTGACACTGTTTGTTTAGTTCAAAACAGGACATTGGTAGGAAGGGGAATATAAAATAGGAGGGGAAATAGTAAGGTAGTGTGGAGGCACAAAAAAAGAGGGAGATGGCGGTATGAAGAAATTACTTACTAGTTTGGTATTATTAGTAATGGCCCTAGGGATATCTTTTTCCACCGCTTCAGCATCTGCTGGAGGTTTTCACCACCCAGAAAGCTGGGATAAAAACTCTATTTTGCGGAAGGACACTCATGGGGTAGAGGTCAGAAATATGCAGTATATCCTGAATGTCATGGGTTTTTATACGGATTCAGCAGTGGTTGATGTTGATGGGATTTTTGGGCCGAAAACCGAAGCGGGTGTAAAGAAATATCAAAAAGAAAACAACCTGAAAGTGGATGGTGTGGTTGGCCCTCGGACGTGGGATAGCTTCTCACAATACATTAAGAAGAATGGCAATGAAACTTATGGAGCAGGCGGAAACATGGGTCTCAGAATCAAATGGAAGTATGACAATTCTTCCTATACATCCGGCTCTAAAGCCTATATTTACGGTAATGGAGATACATTAAGCGACCAATATCGCTTGTATGCGAATTAAAATACAGGATGGTCCTAACATATGAAAAACGTGTCTAAATAGGCACGTTTCTATTTTTTGCTTTCACGAGTTGTATGTTGTAATCTCCTTGCTTGCGTTGAGTTGGTCCGTGATTGATTTTGGGTGAATTTTTTATTGTCATGGTCAAACTTCGTAAAGAATGCCCTTCTCATAATCGAGAGGGGCATTTTTATAAAGCAAGTCGTCCTGAATTATAGGTCTACCCTTATTGGCTATACATTCTAATTAAAATAATAAAGAAATCTTCTCCTTTTTCATTTAATCCTTTTCACGATAATTGGTTCTTCTCTCTCCCAGCTGTTTCGCAGCCTTTTTAGCCTTCTCCTGCTCAGGGTTTGTGTATAGGGCAGCCGTGGTGGTTGAAGTGTGACCAAGTTGAGTCATCAGTAAATGGATGTCTCCTGACTGCTCCATTAAGTTCGTCCCATAGGTATGTCTAAGTTTGTGTGGGGACATCGATTTATTGGTCTTAAATGCCTTCGTATATTTCTTAACTAGGGCCTCGATGGCACGATTGGAGAGAGGGGTCGCTCCATCATTCACCCTAGTCAAGAATACATAAGCATCATCATCGTTTGATCCGCTATAACGCTCCGTTCGTATAGCTAGGTAGTCTTTTATGTCCTGCATAGACGGAGGAGAGACTGCCACAACATCCTTTTTTCCACCCTTACGTAAAACATGTATTTGTTTTTCCTCGAAATCCAAGTCTCGTAGCCTTAAGTTGGATAACTCGTTCACCCGAATTCCGCTTCCTAAGAAGAGGGATACGATCGCAAAATCACGTTCCTTGTCCCTTTTAAAATAAATGAGTTTCCTGGACTTTTCAGGTAGTTCCTTTTCATAGTTATGCTTCACGAATTCAAGAAACCGAGCATCCTCATCATTGTGGAAAATCTTTGTCGATATTCTGGAAGCCCGCGCCCCCAAAGTCTCTTTCACTTTATTCACTTCAATTTTCAACATGACATTTCGGTAGAAGTAAGGTTCGCCGTCGTCATTTTCTGTCTGTGTCGTTAAATACTTGAAAAGGGAACGTAATGCTGAAATTTTCCGGTTGACGGATACTTTTTCCGCTTTTTTTGTTTCCTTCTTATTGATAGGGATATTTCTCCGTTCCAAAAATTTTATAAAGGATTGGGCTTCAATCAACTTCAACTTTTCCAGCACTGTCAAAGGGATATCCTTAATATACTCCTGCTCAGCAATGCCTTCAGCTATCAGCCACTCCAAAAATAATTTATAATCAAGAACGTAATTCAAGAGGGTGGAAGGGGACCGGGTATCCAATTTATTGTCAACATATTCAACGATATAGAAAGGCATGGACTTAACCAGCTGTTCCAACTTCTGCTCATGAACTTGATGTTGTCTGGTGTTAGCCATTGGTCGACTCCTTTTAAGTTGATTTTTGCGTAAAATTCAATTTTTACGCAAAGTTGTTTACATAATAATATTATGTGTTGTTAAATACCTAACGTAAAAGTCCATGTAGGGATATGACTGAATTGAATTAATATTTCACAGGAACTTTCACATATTCATATTTTTCTGGATATTGAAGTTTAAGCTTTTCGATAGCAGCTTCAGCAGCATCTTTCGTTTCAAAAACTTCATCTAACTTGATAGTTTCTTTTTTCGTATGGAGATCAAAAACTCGTATTATGTATTTCATCATAAAACCCCTTTATCATAATTTAAGGATTTGTTATGTATAGTCGATAAAATCTCCTAGATGGTTTTCAACAATTTGCTGTAAAATGTCTAAATTCACCGTCTGGTAATCATGAACTGCCATGTTCCTGAAACCCAACATAGCCTTTCAGCGTTTGGCCGTATTTTCGTCATTAATTAAAGCCTTGGGAAGCATATCAAACGCATATCTGCTGAGGCAATCCCAATTTCTGTTCAGCTACAATATGCATAGCCAAGTCAATTGACGCTTCACATACCCTTTGAATATTGAGGTATGATCGAGTCTTGTTTAGTAAAGTCTTTTAGACTTTCAGCATCGTTGGCATAAACCTGATTTTGTTCAAAATGACATCATTCTTTATAAATGGTCCCACTTTCTTCTATTTTTTTTAAGATACTTTCGCGTTCCTCATTCAATTTAGCGTACATGCTAAGAGCAGTCATTTGTTGGTTTTTAAGAAGAGTGTCGTTCGCTGAATATATAATTGTGCCGGTAGTATATATCTGGGCTTTAAACACCGTGGATGCTGTACGGATATTGACCAAATCCACCTCAATTTTCAGAATATCTGCTAATTCCTGTGCCAGCTGAAAAACTTCATATGTAGTAAGGGATTGATTTTCGCTGTAGAAAGCAATATCAATATCACTTTCTTTATGTGTAGAGTTTTTTGCATAAGAACCAAAAATAATAATGAAAACGGGATCTACTTTTTTTATGAGAGTATCTTGAATGGTTTGAAACATCTCTGTATACATAAGACACGCTCCCTTAATATAATATGAAGATTATACCAAACATTCATTCCCATGTCCATTTATTCGTAAAACTGAAATTTTACGCATAAATGGACATGGGATGTTACCAGAGATAATGCTATCTAAGCCCTTTTGTTAATTAGACTCGATATCCCGTGCAAATTTAAAACCCTACTAATACTCCAAAATTTCTGGGGTTAGCCTTGTCCCCCTTCAGTGTTGCAATCTTTATGGTCACTTAAAAAGTTTGTAGACATTACAAGTAGTCATTGATGAAATAAAGGCCTGGGTCTTTTAAATCTGAACACTAAATTATATTATAAGGAGGAATATAATAGTATTCACTTTGAAATTACGGGAGATTATTAATGAAGTTCGTATAACTCTAACTGAAATTTCATTTTGGTATCACTCTATTCACTATCGTAGTTTTTCGGCATCGGTCGATATACCACCTTGTTCGGATCACCACCAAGATAACTTACTGTCAGCGAGGTCTTTACGATCTTTTTAGGATCATCCATACCTCGCCTTTTAAGTATTTTTGCATTGTCGTCACTTGATTCAACGGCCGCTTGAACAGTAGCAAAATCATCTAGAATCAATATGCTATGAACGCCGTCCATTTCATTCCAAGAAACTAGTTAGTTTATTTGGTGATATATCAATTTACCCTCAAATCAAATAATCCCTTGAAAGCGCAGAACAATTTCAGCAATAATTGCAGAACCCAAAAAGGTACCAAGTAGTACACACATTCCAACAACGATCGTTTTCCAACCTAGTTTAGCAAAGTCTGTCCATGAACGGCCAATACCTATCCCAGCATAGGCTAAAATGGGTGTAGCTATTGCTAAAAGACTGACATCTGCAGTCCACTTTACAAGTTGATCTGATCCAGGCATGCTAGGAACAGTAAGGATAAAACCTAATATTCCAATGTAAGCTATACTTGGGATTTTGAGTGGGACTAGTTTACCGATAATCAGACCAGCTAAAGAAATAAGGATTAATATAACCATTCCTGGTAAAGCAGTAATTGGGAGTATATCATAGCCAATCCAATTTCCAATTAACACCACAACTCCGATAATACCTAAAACTAATACCCATTCTTGGATGTTCTTTAACATTGGTTACACCCCCACATTCGATTTTATATCTTTACTTTTTCTTCTTGTCATCCATACATAAAGTTTTTCTGTTAATGGCAAAGCAATAAAAATACTCACATATAAACCTGTTACAGATGTTGCAAGATTACTTGCACCTGAAAAAGCAATAATTTGATCTTTCATTTCTGGAAACGCCGTAACTAGAGGACCTAATGCAGCAGCTGCCATACTTCCACTTCCTATTCCTGTTGCCATAGCAAAGGATAATGGATGAATGGGCGTAACAGTTGCTAACAATCCAGATATTAATCCCATAAAAATAGCGCCAAAAACGGTACCAAATATGTATACAGCCATAACTCCACGGCCTTCTGGTGAGGAAAAACCGTATTTATCAGTAATTAAAGCGACATTTGGCTCACGTCCAATAGAGTGTGTCATTCCGATAGATTCTCGTTTCAAGCCTAGTAAAACTGCGACTGGAAGGGCCAGAAAAATGGTGCCGAGATTTCCTATTTCTTGAAGGAGTAGTGCAGGTCCTGCTTCAATTAACAGAGGCAAGGCTGGCCCTGCTTGTACCCCAAACTTCGCAATAAGTAATGTAACCGATATAAAAACAAGTGATTCAGCACTTTTGGATTGCTTTTCCTTAACAAGTGGTGTGAAGAATAATGAAATTCCAATTATAACTGCATAAAGCA
Organism: Peribacillus sp. RS7; assembly: GCF_041956845.1. NCBI lineage: Bacteria > Bacillati > Bacillota > Bacilli > Caryophanales > Bacillaceae > Peribacillus > Peribacillus sp. RS7. Next base: position 33,840 of record NZ_CP168136.1, on the reverse strand, counting down.
TTGGCAATAATAAAATAACTCCTGGTCCTAACGGAATTTGGTGTGTACCAATCGTTTCAGACAGTAATACGATAGCAAAGACGGTGGCATGTACTCGCCAATCTTTCCAAAGTTTTTGTGTTTCAATTGTCATCTTTATCATCCCTTTTCATTTTTGGTCTTGATTTAGGGGCCAAATACAAATAGGCCCCTAAATTTCACTATTTTTTTATACTTGTTGTGATGATAAAGTCTTTGCACTATTCTTCATGTATTGTAATGTCGCTACCCCAAGAGTTTTTGCAGCGATTAATAACGAGCGTTCATCGATGTCAAACTTTGGATGATGGTGTGGATAGGCATGTTCCCAATCAGGACTTTTTGCTCCTGTGAAAAAGAAAGTTCCTTTTACTTTTTCTAAATAATAGGAAAAGTCTTCACCACCCATAATAGGTGGGGTTTCTTTAACAGATTCAACACCAGGTACTGAGTGAGCCAATTTCGCAACGAATTCAGTTTCCTCCTTGTGGTTAACTGTCGTCGGATATCCTCTCATATATTTATAGTCATAGGTTGCATCGGATACAATACATGTTCCCTTAACGACTCTTTCAATTTCTTTTTCTATAAAATTACGAATCTCTTCTTTAAATGTTCGAACTGTACCAGTTAAAGTAGCTGTATCTGCAATAACATTGTAAGGATTTTTTGCTTCAAAAGCACAAACAGATACAACAGCAGATTCTAATGGATCTACTTTCCGGCTAACAATTTGTTGTAGATTACCGATTAACTGTCCTCCAATTACAATACTATCCTTTGTTTCATGCGGAGCAGCGCCATGTCCGCCTTTACCCTGAATTGTTATATCAAAACGATCAGGTGCTGCTTGGAGAGGGCCTGTCCGATAACCAATTTCACCTAAAGGCATCTGTGCCTGTAAGTGCGTTCCAAAAATTACATCAACCCCATTTAGGCAACCATCTTCTATCATAGCAATGGCTCCACCTGGAGGTAGTTCTTCGGCATGTTGATGGAGAAAAACAACTGTCCCTTCAATTTCCGACTTCATGCCATTTAGAACTTTTGCAAGGCCTAATAATGTTGCTGTATGCCCATCATGGCCACATGCATGCATAACACCTTCGTTAACTGATTTAAACGGTACGTCTGTTTGTTCATGAATCGGAAGTGCATCAAAGTCTGCCCTTACAGCAACCGTCGGCCCGGGTTTATCTCCTTCTAGATAAGCTAAAACCCCATTTCCTCCAACACTTTTCCGTACTTTGTGCCCAAGTTTTTCATGATAAGCCGCAATATAATTTGCTGTATTCACTTCTTCAAAAGAGAGCTCAGGATGTTGATGAAGATGGCGTCGAATATCGACGATTTCGTTATAAATATCATCTAATCCTTTAAATAATTGATCCATTAATTCCACTCCTTTAATTAGTAGTATTTTATTTTAAATAAATGGTTAAATAACGATTTTAGCCCTTAACTCGGAGTATAATCATCATAATAGTATCAATAATATTTAGAAAATTCAATATAATCAGTTATTAGCAACTAAACTTTATTCTATTAATTATCCCGGTAACCGTTTCATCCTTCATCTGCTCAGCAAACATAACCAATCGATAAATGAAGACAATGATATTCTATGATCATTTCATTTTTTACCATTTATCTGTAATTGTCGCGCCCTTTATGGGTAGCACTCATGTGAGATTAATCTTTTTTTGGTCGTCGCGCTAGCCTCTGCTTAATTTGCTATGTTTGGAGGTTTTTGTTTAACGATTTACCAAACTCAATCAGATCACTCATAAGGCTCAGCCTTCTTTAAAAAGCGTTTTTTACAGTCCACTTATGGTGCGTAAAATAGATATTTTACGCAAAGATTAATACTATAATTTTCCACACTCTCTTCCTTATCATAAATCTAGAGCTTATGTAAAAGATGGTTTCAATTAGGCAGTAACTCTAGGACAAAAGGAAACTATCTTATATTTATAGAGATCACTTTTAATATTATATTTTCTAACGAGGTTCATGGTCTTGAATATGACCTTCTTTTTCGAGTGATAAATCAATAAAGAGAACTGATGTCGATATATCAGTTCTCTAGTAAAATTTTTTTCTATATTCTTTATTTGTTATATGAGAAGAAATTTATAGTGGAATCAAAAAAAATCAGTCCCTACTGAACCTTCCCATTATTCTTTCTTATCATTATTCTCTTGGTTATTCTTTTCTGAAATTCGTCTTTGATTGGCTTTCGTCTCAGCATTCACATGGTTTGCATCATTTCGTTTATTTTTTTTAGAACCTCTTGCATCATTACTCATACTTATTCACCTCCCGCGGCAGCTTATATACGTATGTTAGCTTACTCTTGCCTCCAAATTTTATACGCCTCACCTGGATGTAGTACATCGCTAATTAGCATAAAGACATCCCGTACAGACCGCGACAACATTATTTCAATCACACAAAAAGAGCAAACCCGTTTAGAGGTCGCTCTTGTAATGATTCAAAAATATCCCCATCAAAACTTATATCCCTTCGATGTTCAAATTCAAATGCACCCTATTCACTAAGTGAAAACCGAAAGAGGTCCTTATAAATGAATTCAGAAGTAGTAGCGTTACAAATACTCGCTTAATCCCAGGATTTCATCACCCTTGAACCTCAGTGCAAAAGATCTTTAATAAAAGGTTAGTGGTGAAATATCCTTTCTGTGCCTAATTTTTTGACCGCTTATCAAAAGTAATCCTCAAAGTTCCATAAAATGGCCTTCATGGCCTGGCTTGAGTTTCCCTTTTCTTTAATCCTTTTCAGAAAGTCCATGAACAAAATCACCAGTAAATCCTCGACCGTCAACTCTTCATCCATATTCCTCTAATAACTGTTCCAAGTGAAGTTTATACGCATCAAGGGCTTGTTTCGTACCGAGCCTCTTCCTTGTTTAAGATTTCTTCAAAGTTTCCAAGCTATCCAAATTCATTTTAACGAAATGCATTTTGCTATAATGCTTTTCTTCTTCCTCTTCTCGGTAAAATTCCCACCGTCTTGATCCGATATTTTCAAATCTCGCGTGCTTAAAAAGAGTGTTAGGAATATATGATTTTGCTAGAAATTTTTCATTTAACCTTATAGTTACAACAATTTCTTCCATACGTTTTTCTTGAGGAATTTTGCTTATTTTCACTTTAATAGTTTGTACTGGTTGCTTAACTCTTGCTTGAGCCTGGCTATATGTTCTCGGAAACGTAGGCTATGCAGCATTAACATCTGCATAGAGTATCTTTTTTTATTAAGACTTATTCATGATCATAGTAGCTCTTTCTGCCTTGAATGTAAGAATTGGCAAGGTCCAATGCTTTTTGAACGGCACCAATTCGGTTATAGAAGTGGAAGAGTTTTTTTTCGTAGTGTTCAATTAACATGGTGAAGCCCATATTTTTAAAAAAAGGAAGGGCTGTAGTCTCAATAAAATGATAGTAATCTTCTTCTTCATGATTAAGCTGATAAAGGTGTAATTCAAAAAAAATCCAGTTATACGATTTTGTAGATTTTGCTATTCTTAGGCCTTTATGTGCTAATTCCAATAAAATCTCGAATGGAAGTAGTTTTCCTTTATAACAAGTATTAATATAACCATCTAATGCAGTTAAATAATGAGGAACCTTTTCATCAATTAGTTCCATGGCTTCTTTGTATAGTTCGGATGCTTCTTTGTATTTTTTTCTTCTGTAAAGTTCAAATGCAAGATTATTAAGGAGCTTTGATTTACGGTCTATTTCATTAATGGTATCACAGGTACGTATTAATTGTTCGTAACGTTCTTTCGTCTCTTCAAAATCATGAAGCTCCTTTGCATTTAATTGTAATAACATGATCGTCTCTGTATCAATTATCCGGATGACATTTAACGTTTTTTGAAAATAGTCAAGAACTTTCTCTGCATAATAATACGATATTATATTAAAATGAATAAGGTGATAGGCTAGTGCCAAATGGTAATAATATTCAAATTGATTATATTGAATTTGATCAATCGATGTTAAAATTTGAATACAATCTCGATACTGTCCGTTGTGAAAATAATACATACCTAGAACATGTTTTAACATATTGCGGTCTTGCGGAGAAAAAGATGATTCATTTTTTTGCAGGTTTTGAATAATTAATAATGCTGTTTCTAATTGATAATTAGATAAATAATACCTTGCAGAGAGTAATTGATAGAAAACTTGAAAATCTGGCAATTGAATCAGTGTTTCTTTTTCGATTTCATCTTTTAAAATTTCTGATTCTTTGCTTTGTTGCATAACGAACGTGTTGTGCCATAACTTTAGTTTCTGTTGAAGATTATGATACCGCACAAATTCATCATCAAGACAGATATTCAATCTTTGGGACAATAAGTGAGTAATTTCCCCTGAGTATTCTGTTATCTCTCGTTCTATCTTACTAAGATGTGTAGCAGAACAAATTCCTTCACAAAGCTGCCCCTGAGTCAACCCCGCTTTTTCACGATAAAACTTGATAAGTTTCCCCTCAATCATAGCTTCACCTCTAGGTTGTAATTTTATCTAGTATATATTGAAAAAAAATGAATATATAATCTATATATTCTAGTAAAATTAAGAAAAGCGCAAGACTACTTTAATACCTTCCCTCTATTTATTAGCTTTTTCAATATTCACTCTTGTCTCCCTTTTTTACGAATTCCCAATCTACCTCAATATTTTATTCTGAAGAAAATTCAAATAACGCAACCTTATTGGAATACTCTCTTTCTTTAAAAATACTTTTAGAAAAATTTTATACTTTCTTTAAAAGTTAAAACACGATGAAGCTAAGCTTTCATCGTGTTTTTTAATATTTATGGCTGTATTCCCAACTCAACTAAAATTGATTCTAATGTCTTACCTTTATACTTCTTCTTTGGTTTTGGAGCATTATCGACATGCTCATTTTGCTTGAGATAGTTTGTTTGAACATATTTCATATCTTTAGCATCAACTATTCTATCAAAGTTGATATCCGCTGCACGCTTCTTTGTTTTCCATGCATTTTGAATTTCAATCGCATCTAGAACATCAATGACATTGTCTTGGTTTACATCACCTGCAGTAATATCAAGGGCAGGTATCCAGCGATTTTGACCGTATAACTCACCATTGTGCTCAAAACCTATACCAGAATTTAGTTTTTCTTTCGTGACAAAGTGGCCTGGGACTTTCATTTCTATCGTGAAGGCATTTGTGCTTAACGGCAGCTTGTTGAATACATATTGTCCATTTTCTTCTACCGTTGATGTCGCATCGAACTCATTTCCTTCTGAATCAAAGATTTTCACTGTACCGCCAACCTTGCTCCAATCCCTTTTCTCTGTAACAGTACCATCTTCATTTTTAAATCCTTGCGGAGTGACATAACCTCTAGCCATTGAGAATTGAGGGTTAACCTTCCAACTATAACCAGATTTTAACACACTGCTTGTCTGATTATTAGCATCCATTACGCTCACAATCGGATTAATGGCTGCTCCAAGGGTATATTGATCATCCTGAACCTTTAACGTAACCTCAACGACTTTTGCATGGTCTAATGCTTTACTCTCTTCATTAAATTGGACAGTAACGACCTTGTCTTTAATCGTTAAAGAGGCTTTGTCCGAGAATTTGCTGTGAAGCTTGGCATCAACTAACTCTACGCTATCTAAACCTCTGTCAAAGTCTCCGTCACCATTAAAGTTCCATTCCGCCTTTGACACTGCGTTTAGGTTATCTAATGATAGCGTTGCTTTTACCGTATCGCCTGTTTTCACCTCATACTTTTCGCCAATAGTATACGCGACAGGTGTACCTTCTTTTACAAAGTAATATTGCTTTGTTGCCGGTTTGTTTCCTGCCATATCATATCCATTCATGCGGAATTGAAGTGCTGGGATGGATTCATCCAGGGCGATTTCTTCGACAAACTTTCCTTCTTTATCCATTGGAATTGGCGTAGAAGGGAAACCACCTTGACCCCAGTAATACACCATCGAGTTCGATGATTGATCGATATTTACGCCCAATTTCTTTAGTTCGTCAATGGTTTGATCTGTGATTTGAATGTCGAATGGATATGTTTCTTGACCTGGCTTATATTCAATAAATGGAGACTTTCCATCAAGTGAACTTTTGAAGCTCGGTGCATCGAGATCGATGAGCAAATGCTGCGTTTCAGTTGTAACCTTCCCGGAAGTACCTGTACCAATGAATTTCAACTTGTAATGTCCCGGTTTTTTCACATAACTTGCTTCTTCCGAAATGGGCTGTTTTGAGTTTCCTGTAAACTCATAAAAAGCTCCATTAAATGCATATAATCCATAATCTACATTGTCATAAGCGTAATCTAAATTTATTGTTCCGACCAACCCGAGGTCCTTTCCTGTTTTGCCATCTTGAAGAACGACATCCATTTTTTCCATTGGTGCACGAAGGTTAAAATCAGCAAATACAAATGGAGTACGCATAGGATCCCATGCCACTTGGTTTAAATGACTTGGGGAATAGGCAGGATTTAGTACCTCAACCTTATTAAACCCATCTTCCATTGTTCGGAAGCTGAAAGGAATCCGATACTGCTCTGATGAATTCGCATTGTTTGTTAATGTAATATAGCCTTCGTAAATTCCATCCTTTGCTTTCTTAGGGATAAGCAAACGTGGTGTTACTTTTTTGAAGTCTTCACTTTTTACAGAAATTTTGCTTGGAATATCCAGCTCCACTCCGTTTTCCTTCAAGCTATTTGAACCATTCGTTTCAGTTACAGTGACACTGAATGTTTTGTTTACTTTATCATTATTTTCAATAGTGATTGATTTTTTTAGATTTAGCTTTTTATCTGCATAGTGAACATCAAAGCTGAGTCCGCCCGTCAATTCTTTTACCTTGATTAATTCCTCAGCACCAGGAACAAATGTTTTATCGTTAATTTTGAAGCTTGTTCCACTATACACAGCTTGGTATGGATCAACTCTTCCTGCTCCAACTTCAAATACACTGTAGTCTCCGTTGAGAGGATCTGCCGTATTCATTAGAACGACTTTAATATCTTCCGGCTCTAATTGCGGATTCGCTTGAAGCATGAGTGCTGCAATCCCCGCTGTATGAGGAGTAGCCATAGATGTTCCAGAATATCTTGAATATGCATATTGATAGTTTTCTTGATGTTCAGCGTCCACCATATAAGAAGGGATTGTTGAGAGAACACTTACTCCCGGTGCCGTCACTTCTGGCTTCATATCGTATGTTTCTCTTGCCGGGCCTCTTGAGCTAAAGTCCGCTAAGTGGTCACCTTCTGTCTGTTTATCCGCGTATTTGGAGAAAGTAAAATTCGCTTCACCTGCTTGAATCTGTGCTTTAATGCTTTCTCCCGCTTCTTTTGTTAAAGAAAATGACGGCACATAGTCAACGGACTCTCCAAGATTGGCATTAATTTGCCCTTCCACATTGTTATAAAGAAGAACGGCGGCTGCTCCATTTTGTTTCGCATTGCTGACCTTTTCCGCTAAGGCGAATTCGCCGCGTTCCACAAGTGCAATTTTCCCTTTTACATCCTTGCCGGAATAATCAGAGCCATTTCCTAAACCGACATTCACTACCTCATAGGATTTCCCTTCCCATTCCTTTAAATGGTCTGAATAGTGGCGTGCCAAACTAACAAGTTCGATCGAATCTTTATTTCCGATTTTCCCACTGAAAGTAGAAACCGCCATCGGTACATCACTCGCCCCGACTGTCAAAGCAAGTGCTGCTGAGCCAGGTGAACCTAATGTATAATCATCTGATCCTGCATTTCCAGCTGCTACAACTGCTGTTACATCATTAAGGACAGCATAGTTAATGGCAGTACTGGTTGGATCATAAGGATCATTGATGTCCGATCCGAGGGAAAGGTTGATAACATCCATGCCATCGTTTACAGCTTTTTCTATACCTGCAATGACCCCTTCAGATGATCCTGATCCATATGGTCCAAGAACACGATACGCATATAAATCCACATCAGGAGCCACACCTTTCACAGAAACCTCTGCATTCGTTCCTTGTCCAGCAATGGTACCTGCGACATGTGTTCCATGGGAAGTATAATAGGAAGAACCGGACCAGCTAAATTCTGGTTGCCCCGATGCTTGCCAATCCTTGTACGTTGCCTCCATTGGATTATTATCTTGATCAACTAAATCGTAACCGCCCTTATAGGCATCCTTCAAATCAGGGTGGTTGTAATCAATCCCTGTATCAAGAACCCCAACTTTGATTCCTTTTCCTGTAATACCTTCATTGTGCAGCTGGTCAATTTTTAAATATGGAATACTTTCAACGGATGTACCAGGGGCTGATTTCTCTCCCATGGCGATCGGTTCGACCTTAAATTCTACATCTTTATATACTGCTTTAACGACTTCGGATTGTAAAAGCTGCTCTACCTGATTAGCTGGCAGCTTCATAGCTACCCCGTTATAAACGGTCTTAAAGGTAGAAGTGATTTTATGACCTGTTTTCTTGCTTCTAAGATTAGTAGATGGAAGAATCGATTGAATGTCTTTATTAAACTGAGCATGTTCCTTTTCTACTTGATCATCCGCTTGTTTTTTAGAAAGCTTCTTTCCTTTTACATTCGCATCCAAGACTGCAACTTTTCCCGGCTTTGATTTAAACTGGACGATGACCGAGATTTCTTTATCCTTTTTTAACTCTTCCATTTTAAATCCTTGCAATCCAACATTATCTGTCATTTCAAGTTTATTTAACGCTTTTCGTTGTTCACTTGTCAACGAAGCCAAGACGTCTTCTGCCTTTATGTTCGCTGCATTTGCATAAGGAATGAAAGGCGTGTTTGTTGATGATAGCAGCAAACCAGCTGACAGCGTAATCGCCGCTGTTCGTTTAATGAATGAATGAATTTTCATATGTTCCCTACTCTCTTAGTTAAATAGAAGATTTCCCGAAAAAAATATTCCTTTCTAAAAATTTAAAATATTCATACAATAATATTAATTGCCTTTCTATTGAATTGCTATTGGGTTAATTTTACAGCTCTTTCTACCTACTTTCTCTTTTAAATGTTCTAAAAAATCATTATTTTTGCGAAAATTAGTGAAAAAGACTTAAATTCATTTTTATAAATTGGGGTTTTCTTTAGTAAAATAAGAAAATATGAATTCCAATGAGAGATTCTGTTAGACAAGTTGCCAATCAACTATAAATGAACCAATCCATCTGTTGAATTGGAAAGTAATTAAATCTATATTATTTTCATTCATTCGTCTAAAGTGAGGTAATGAGCCTTTAATGTTTTCTTAAAACAGGTATCACAACTTTTTTCAAGGCATTATCCATCATTTTTCTTTCATTCGATGACATTTCTCTCTCCTTCCTTTTGTTATTTTGTTCAACTATCCTGCCCCTTTAGTTCTATAAGAAACTCCTATGGCGGCGCTCCTCGCCGCCACCATCTACTACGAAAATCTACACTCAAAAATAGAGTCTAACCCATTAACCCCTTGACGATAATGGATGATAACAATACAACCAGGCTGAGCTTTTTTTGGTGGATCTTAAGGAAGATACCCTGTATAAGAAACTGGTTGTGACAGTATGGAAGAACCATTTAGTGTACTGCTAGTACGTATACAAAATTTTTTGTAACAAATCTCCTGTCATATGTATTGTTAATCTTTTTTTGAGGTGATTCTCCTATGGAAGCAATGATTGAACGGTGTGCTGGCCTAGATGTACACCAAGAAACAGTAGTAGCCTGTGTATTATTTGGTCCATTAGATAAAAAGCCAAAAATCTCTATTGAAACGTTTTCGACTACAACAACAGGACTCTTGGCTTTAAGTGATTGGTTAACTACCCTTCAGGTATCCGATGTTGTGATGGAAAGTACCGGAGTCTACTGGAAACCAATATGGAATATACTCGAAGGATCTTTTCAACTTGTTCTTGCCAATGCCAGGCATGTCAAAAATGTTCCAGGGCGTAAAACTGATGTAAAAGATGCCGAATGGCTTGCCAAGCTTCTAAGATGCGGACTTATTGAAAGCAATTTTGTCCCACCAGAGGATATTCGTGATTTACGAGATCTTACTCGTTATCGAAAAAAATTGATTCATCATCGCACATCAGAGCAGAATCGCATTCACAAAATTCTTCAAGATGCTAATATCAAGCTAACATCCGTTCTATCAGACATTTTTGGTGTATCGGGACGCCGTATACTTGAAGCCATTCTAAACGGTGAAAAAATAGAGACCGATGGTCTTCGAAAAATGGTGGATTGGCGAACAAAAGCAAGTATTACTGACATTGCCCATGCAATTAATGGCCGTATTCGCCGTCATCATCGTGATATGTTGCGTTACCATTGGGAGCATATGGGTTATTTAGAAAAAGCCATAGAAGAATTGGAAAAACAAATTGATCAACTCCTGTCCCCATATCATAAGGAAGTAGAATTATTGGATGGTATACCTGGTGTGAACAAAGCTGCCGCAGCCACTTTTATTGCAGAGATGGGCATTGATATGTCCGTATTTAAGTCGGCTAAACATCTTGCCTCTTGGGCTGGTGTAAGTCCCGGAAATTACGAAAGTGCTGGTAAAAAAAAAACGAGTAAAACCACACAAGGTAACAAAGCTTTGAAAACGATGGCCGTAGAGTGTGTATTAGCGACTTCAAGGCAAAATAATCGAATTGCTTCACATCGAAAAAGAATTACCAAACGACAGGGAAAAATGAAGGGACGAATCGCTTCTGCCCATTTACTATTAACGATAGCTTACAACATCTTAAAAACAGGAGAACCTTATCATGAACTAGGCTCAAATTACCTTGAAGAAAAACAAAACAACAAAGAATTAAAAATGATCGAATACCTAAAAAAGAAAGGCTATACAATAGCTCCATCTGAACAACAAACTGCATAACCAGTTAAAATAACGCAATAGTACATTTACCCCCATCAAAAAAATAATGAGAATATGGAGGGTTTATTTTAGCATGGCTTTTTTACTAATGTATTTTCATACAAAAGCTGTCTTAAAGTCAGATCCGATCTTCAGCTAACGCACCTGTTAGTTTAAGTACAATACTTCACAAACTGCAAAAAGTCGATGCCTGGTTAAAGTTAAGACCTAAAAGTAATTAATACTACTTCTCAGATATTGCCTTTCTCGCTATTTCTTTATCATCAAAATGAATTGTTTTATCTTTAAATCTTTTTGATAGGTCTCATGACCTTTACCAGCTATTATAACAACATCATTTGAAGTAGCCTCTTTGATAGCTTTATAAATAGCTTCTTCTCGATCAGTGAGTAATTCATATTGTAATGAATAAGACTTTTTCATTCCTTTTTCTATGTCATTCATAATTTTAATAGGGTCTTCTGAGCGTGGATTATCAGAAGTAACAAAAACAATGTTACTGTTCTTTCCTTGTTAACAAGTATAAGTGGCAGGATGGAAATAGTGGATTATCTTGTTTTAGTTGACTACGCTCATACACCAGATGATTTAGAAAATGTATTAAAATCAATTAAAGAGTAAAAATATTACCATGACATCGCAAGGAATTCGGTTTTTACTTCTACTAGCGATTTCTCCCATAATTGGTCGTTTTCCTTTATCCCTATCCCCACCACAACCAAATACAGTAATTACTTTTCCTTCTACTTCTAATATTCTCAAGGGGTATTCCTTCAATTAACGCTGCTGTTATACCAGTTAATGCATTATAAACATTAAAACCCCCATATGCTGTCCTAAATGCAGATGACCCAAGTTTTGAACATTCTCGTAAATTATCATCAGGGGAAGTTATTACTTACGGAATCAACAATGAAGCTGATGTTTCTCCTTTGTAAAAATTTGAAAAAAATGATCAAAATGGATTCTTTTCTAGTGATTTAGCATACGGTTTTTATAAGTATGTGGGTTTACCTAGGAGGCAACATCGAAACTACTCATTAGGACAGTGACTCGGTTTTTCAGGTCATGGCACAGGTAGAACAAGCGATTGTTCAGATTGACCAGATTGTTGAAGATCACTGAGCCGATATATTAGTTTATTGTTTAAGACTAACTTTTAACAACTTGCGATTAACTACCACTCAGTTATTTTAAATTGATTCAAGCAGCTCGTGTAGACAGATACCTACTTCATAATTACACCGTGAAAGACAGGTTTTTAAGAATGAAAAGAGGTAACAGGGTGGTAGACTCGGATCTAAACAACCTTACAACTAATTTGGACAAAGTCATAACCAAATTGAAAGATTAGAAGATTACTGTATTTCAAGTTAAATGTAAAGGCTATATCATATTAGTGAAAAATAAGGAAATCCGGAATAGGGCTTCTTTATTTTTTTGCGTCTTGATGGTAAAAATTCAACTTGATTAAGCACCAAAACGTTCGTTGACATGCACAGTATAGAATCATTTAATTCATGTTTTCTTTATTTTAAAACAACATTTAATATTCAATATAAACCTAAAATGTTAATTACGAACAATAATTAGATGAACTTATTGACATTATTGTTTTAAACTGACATAATATGTTTATAATTAACAAGGGTGGTTTAAATGTTACCAAATGACCGAAGAAAATTTATTTTAGAGCAATTAAGTATGAACGAAAAAATGGATATTGAACAGTTAGTTGATCATTTAAATGTCTCAGCTATGACCATTCGCAGAGATTTAAATTATTTAGAAGCTCAGGAAAAGCTCATCCGGACTCACGGAGGGGCGGTTCTGAATAAGCCATTGGTTATTGAAACATCATTCCAAGTAAAAGAAGGAAAATACAGTTACCAAAAAAGGCAAATTGCTCAGAAAGCGATGAACTTTATTCAAAGCCACTCCACAATTTTATTAGATTCAGGAACGACGACACTTGAAATAGCAAAGTTGCTGAAAGAAAAAAAGGACTTAACAGTTGTCACAAATGATATAAAAATTGCAGCTGAACTCATGGATAGTGAAGTAAAAGTAATTGTAGCAGGTGGGGAACTTCAAAATAATATTGGGGCCTTATTCGGTCCATTAACGGAACAAGTTTTGAGAAATTTGCATGTTGATTTATTTTTCTTAGGAGCACATGCTGTCCATCTAGAAGCAGGAATTACAGCACCTACATTTGAAAAAGCCTCCATAAAAAAATTAATGATAGAATCGGCAGAAACGACATGGTTAGTGGCTGATTCGAGCAAGTTTGGCCAAAAATCTCTCACAAAGGTTTGCCACCTTTCATGTATTGATGGAGTGATTACGGATGATGGCATAACTGATGTCTGTGAGGAGATATTAAAAGAACATTTGCAAGTTGTTACTGTTGAAGGGAGTGAAGCCAAATGAAAATAGGAGTCATTGCAGATGATTTGACAGGTGGAAATGGAACTGGTGTAAGGCTCACTAAATTAGGCTTTGATGTAGCAACAATGGTTCAATATGACAACCTTCCTTCTTCTGATTCTATCAACGCTATTATCGTAGATACAGATAGCAGATATGCAAGAGAAGATATTGCTCAGATGAGAGTGAAAAAAGTTATTGAGAATCTGACAAAATGGGGCGTAAATGTAATTTGCAAACGGATTGATAGTACAGGGAGAGGTAATATTGGAATTGAAATTGATACATTATTGACAGAGCTTGGTGAAAAAGCTATTGCGGTTGTTGTCCCATCTTTCCCTGATTCAGGAAGAATTACGGCAGGAGGTTATTTATTAGTACATGGTGTGCCAGTACAGTTGACAGATGTAGCAAAGGATCCTGTTATTCCAGTTACTCAATCATATGTACCAGAAATTGTTCAAAAGCAAAGCAAATACCCTGTTTCACATATTAATCTTGAAACTGTGCTGGCCGGAAAAGATGAAATTGAAAAAGCAATTAGAGAAAAAATCGAACTGGGAGATCGTATTCTTGTTTTAGATGCCATTACAAATGAAGATATAGATGCTCTTGCTGGTGCAATGGCAAAGATTAAAGAATATCAGATGATTCCGGCAGATCCAGGACCATTAACAGCTGCATATTCTAAAGCGTTCAGCCGCCAGCATATTAAAGATAAAAAAATTATTGTTACAGTCGGCAGTGTTACATCCAATAGCACCATGCAATTGAATTATTTAATGGAAAAAACAAATTCTCGTTCAATCTATGTAGATCCGGAAAAATTGGCTACTTTAGATAGCAGATGGGATGAAGAGGTAGCAAGAGTCATTAATAAGACTTTGGAGGAAATGGATAAACAAGACATTTTAATTATCACAACAGATTCCCCAACCGCTAAAGTACTTAATCTTAATGAATTATCAAAAGAACTAGGGTTTAGCCAGGATTCACTAGCAAAAAGAATAGCTGATGGGTTAGGTAAAATCACTAGAGTAGTTGTTCAAAATAGCAAATATGAGATTGGCGGATGTTTTTCCAGCGGTGGAGATGTAACTGCCTCCTTATGTTCGATAGTGAGGGCAGAAGGAATTAAATTGATAGATGAAATTTTACCTCTTGTGGCGTACGGCCAGTTTATTGGAGGATATTTTGATGGTATTCCGCTTGTCACTAAAGGTGGCACGGCTGGAGATAAAAAAGCAATATATACAAGTGTTAAATATTTGGAGGCAAAATTTTAAGGAGGAATAATAAATGAATATTGAAAGAGCAATTATTGCAATCCCAATGGGTGACGCAGCAGGTATAGGCCCAGAAATTTCAATGAAATCTTTAGCTAAACAAGAGATTTATGATGTGTGTAAACCGTTAGTCATTGGTGATTCAGCTGTCCTTGAAAAAGCGATTTCCATTGTTGAAGCGAATTTGAAAATTAATGAAGTGAATTCTCCAGCAGAAGGAAAGTATGAGTTTGGTACTGTTGATGTCATGAACTTAAATAATATCGACATGGATAAGCTTGAATACGGTCAAGTATCTGCACAATGCGGCCAAGGAGCTTTTGAATATATTAAAAAATCGGTGGAATTGGCTTTGGCAGGAGAAGTCAAAGCACTTGCTACAACACCAATCAACAAAGAATCTTTAAAAGCAGCGAAAGTTCCTTATATTGGACACACTGAAATGCTTGAAGATTTAGCAGGTTCAGACGACCCATTAACAATGTTTGAAGTAAACGGAATGAGGATCTTCTTCTTAACTCGTCACTTATCTTTAAAAGATGCTATTGGACAAATGACGAAAGAAAGAGTCCGTGATTATCTTATTCGATGTGACAAGGCTCTTCAAAGATTAGGTGTAGAAAATAGAAAATTCGCAGTTGCTGGGTTAAATCCGCATAGTGGTGAAGGCGGTTTATTTGGTTGGGAAGAAGTAGAACAAATTAAACCGGGTATTGAAGCAGCTGTAAAGGATGGTATTAATGCTGTAGGACCAGTTCCAGCTGATTCCGTATTCTTCCAAGCTTTAAATGGAAAATATGATGCTGTTCTATCTTTGTACCATGACCAAGGACATATCGCTGCAAAAATGACGGACTTCCACAAAACAATATCTATTACAAATGGTCTACCGTTCTTAAGAACTTCTGTCGATCACGGTACAGCATTTGATATTGCAGGTAAAAACATTGCAGCAAGCGTAAGCATGGAAGAGTGCATTAAGCTTGCTGCACAATATGCCCCAAATTTTACAAGAAGTAATTTATAGAAAATAGAAAACCAATAATACTTGATAAGTTAATAATTGAAATGGAGGATGTTTCTTGTCCTTCATTTCAACCCTAAGAAATGTAAGCACTTACAAAAAGGTTGATTCGGGGGAACAACAATGCCGTTAATAATTATTGCCATTGGAGTTATATTGTTACTTATTTTAATTATGGGCTTCAAATTAAACACATTTGTTTCATTAATCATTGTTTCATTCATCGTAGCATTAGCATTGGGAATGCCTATGGCAGATGTTGTTGGTTCAATTGAAAACGGTTTAGGCGGAACGCTTGGTCATATTGCTTTAATATTTGGAATGGGCGCAATGCTTGGCAGGTTAATTGCAGATGCAGGTGGAGCTAATCGTATTGCCACAACCCTAATTGACAAATTTGGAGAAAAAAGAATTCAATGGGCTGTTTTATTTGCTTCATTTATTGTAGGTATTGCATTATTTCTTGAAGTAACAATTGTATTATTAGTGCCAATTATATTTTCAATAGCAAAAGAATTAAAAGTTTCTATTGTACACTTAGGTCTTCCTATGGTTACAGCGGCCTTAGCGACACACGCTTTCTTACCTCCACACCCTGGTCCAACAGCAGTCGCATCAGAATATGGTGCAAATATTGGCTTAGTTTTAGTTTACGGAATTATTGTCGCAATACCAACTGTTATTTTAGCAGGTATTTTATATCCTAAGCTTGCTAAAAAAATTGTGCCGACTGCATGGACTAGAGAAGGCAGTGAGTCTTTTGGTGTACAAAAAACATTCATATTAGAAGAAACACCAGGTTTTGGTATCAGTGTATTTACAGCATTGTTTCCTGTTATTTTAATGGCTTTAGGTGCCGCTGTAGATATGATTCAACCAGCTATGGGATTTGAAGATAATATGCTAGTAAAAATTATTCGTTTTATTGGTAACTCTTCGACTGCTATGTTGCTTTCTTTATTGCTGGCAATCTACACAATGGGGTTGAGAAGAAATGTTCCGATAAAAAGTTTGATGAATTCTTGTTCTTCAGCAATCAATTCCTTAGGTATGCTGCTATTAATTATTGGTGGCGGCGGTGCTTTAAAACAAGTACTTATTGATGGCGGCGTTGGTGATTATGTCGCTAAATTATTTGAAGGATCTGCTATGTCACCAGTATTCTTTGCCTGGAGTGTCGCAGCAATATTACGTATTTGCTTAGGCTCAGGAACTGTTGCAACTTTAACGACTGCAGGGTTAGTTCTTCCATTACTCGCTACAATGCCCGACGTTAACTTAGAACTAGTTGCACTTGCAACTGGAGCTGGTAGTGCAATTGCATCACATGTTAATGATGCTGGATTTTGGATGGTTAAAGAGTCTCTGGGAATGACCTTGAAAGAAGCATTTGGAACTTATACCGTACTTTCGACCATTGTTGCTGTATCAGGATTAGTATTTACGCTATTATTAGATCTAATTATTTAAAGGAACAGATTGTTAATATAATAGACGAGATCTACGTCCCAACCAGCCTCAAACATGTTTCTACAAGTAGGGGGGGACAGTTTAGTTCACGGGATCAAGTCCCACGCACCCGTACGTCCTACCCTGGCTACTGATATAATAGATTCTATTAAAAAAAGGTCAACCAGTAAAATGAACTGACCCCCTAAAGTTAGACAGGTTATATCGTTAGGCAGCCTGTTGGGCATGAGTTCGGTATTGTACCGGGCTCATGCCTTTTAATTTTGCCTTGATTCGTTTGTGATTATAGTATTCTATATATTTTGCTAGTTCTTGTTTAAAGTGTTCCACACTTTCAAATTCTTTTAGATAAAGAAGTTCCGATTTCATGATACCAAAGAAATTTTCCATAACAGCGTTATCGTAACAATTCCCTTTGCGAGACATACTTTGCGTAATGCCACGTTCCCTAAGGGCATCACGGAATTGTTTCATTTGATAATGCCAGCCTTGATCTGAATGAATAAGGAGAGTATCGTCGTCTGTTAAACGTTCAAAAGCTTGATCTAACATCGTTGAAATGAGTGAGTAGGTTGGTCTTGAACCGATTGTATACGTAATGATTTCTCCATTAAATAAGTCCAATATCGGCGATAAATATAGCTTTTCTCCAAATAATTTAAACTCTGTAATATCCGTAACCCATTTCTCATTTGGTTGTTCAGCTTTGAAATTGCGATCTAAAATATTTAGTGCAATCTTGCCCACAGTTCCTTTGTAAGAGCGATATTTTTTCATGCGGACAAGACATTTTAGCCCTAGTTCTTTCATGATACGTTGCACCTTTTTGTGGTTTACTTTGTGTCCTCGATTTCTAAGTTCATCACGAATACGCCGGTAACCAAACCGACCTTCATGTTCATCGAAAACAGATTTAATCAATACTTTCAGTTCTGCATCTGCATCAGGACGACCGAAGTTTTTCACCCAATAGTAATACGTGCTACGCGGAATGTCTGCGAGCTGTATAAGTGCTTTCACCGAGAATGTATTCCTTAATTCATAGACTACTTGTGCTTTGTCTTGTTTGGTGATTTTTCCTTGTTTTGAACTAAGGCATTCAACTTTTTTAAATAGGCATTCTCCATACGTAAACGTTCATTCTCCGCCTGTAAAGCCTCTATTGATCCTTCATCGGGTAATTGAGAATTTGATGTCTTATTATTTTTATTTTTCATGGATGGACGCCCCTTTTTCTTTGATTGTAGGGCATCAAATCCATCTGTTTCATAAGCAACTTTCCATTTTCGAAGCGTTTCATAAGAAGGAATATTAAAAATCGCTGCTGTTTTCCTGATAGACGTCCCTTGTTCGTTCATATAATTAAGTACATCTAGTTTAAACTGTGCAGGGTAGGGTGTATAGCGTTTTTCAAAAGCATCATCACCAAAAAGTTCAAATTGTTTAATCCACTGATGGAGTAAACTCGGATGAACACCAATAGATTTAGCAATGGTTTGTCCTCCCTCATTACCATCTATATATTGTCTTACTGCCTGTATTTTTTCTTCTGAAGAAAATCTCGCCATAAAAAAACTGCACCTCCAATTGTTAGTTGTGTCTAACAATTGGGGTGCAGTTCAACGTTAAGGAATCGACTTTTTACTTCTTCTTATAGAACTAAGACTTAACAATATGGATTCCCCTTTCGCTAAGTGGGTTGCACCGATAGTTGCATAAAGAAAAAGCTGCCTTAAAGACAGCTCCGATCTTCAGCTAACGCACTCGTTAGTTCACAAGGAACCCTTCTTATTAGGTTCACTATTGCAGATTTATTTTATCTTTTGTTGAACTTCACTCCCGTATTTCTCTCCTACTAAACAGCTAATTGAATCCATCTCATTTTCCTCAGGGCTAGTTGCTTCTTTAGTTCCACTTCCATTTTCCAAAGCTTGCAGAAAATTTCGGTCATCATACCGAGGGACGAATAAAACCTCTCCTTAGAAAAAAGCAACTTCCTCGCACCACGTCTCCATTTATCATAATTCCTACACCTGGACCTTTTTGACCGGAATACATATATATGAGATTGATTGGCCTTATAAATAATGATCACAGTAAGGTAGTTTAAAACTTGTTACAGATTTCCATTCTCGCCCCTCTTTGTTGTTGCCCGTTGAGTAGAAATAAAATTTAATACATGTCGTTTTCCAGGTGCTTCCTGAATAGCACCTTTTACGGAAGCTGTGAGTGCTCCACTAGCATTTGCAAAAGTAAGTAATCGTTGATGATTTTCACTCACTCTTTCACATAGATTTTCATTAGATATTTCAAGTGACACTAGTTCGGATAAGAAACCTCCGATAAATGCATCACCTGCCCCAGTTGTATCCGAAACAATTACTTTAAATCCTTTGTCTTCATATTCCTCTCCATTTTTCAAATAAATATTTGCGCCATCGCTTCCTTTTGTATATACGACTACTTTCACGTTACCGACAAAAAGGGATTTAATCGCTTCTTTTTCCTTATTAATATTTGTTATAAAATATAATTCTTCATCGGATACTTTTACAATATCAGCTAGAGGCAAGAAGTTTAGTATGGTACGCCGACAGCTTTCTTCATCAGGCCATAAAGGAAGCCGGACATTAGGGTCAAAACTTACAATTCCACCCATTTTATTAAATCTGTCTATCACTTTTATATGAGTTTGTTTCATTGGACTTTCAACTAAATCCACTGAGCAAAAGTGAAGAAGATCTCCTTGATTAAACCACTCTGACTTCACCTCATCTGGTGAAAGTAATAAATCAGCTGTATTCTTTCGATAGAAATTAAAACTTCTTTCTCCGAAATTATCTACAGATACAAATGCTAATCCAGTTTCTCCTTCATCGCTTCGAATAATATAGGAAGTGTCTACATCATTGCCTTGAAGCACGTCCATTAAATAATCACCAAAATTATCATTAGCTATCTTGGTTAGCATGACGGAATTCCCACCATATTTTGCAATTGCAATCGCAACGTTCATAGGAGCTCCACCAGCAACTCGTTCAAAACCAGTAACCTCTTTTAAGGATTTTTCTTTTTGAATAGGAATAAAATCAATTAATGTCTCACCAATACAAAAAACCTTTTTCAATGTATTCACCCCTAAACAAGGAACAAGTGTCTAGACACTTGTTCCTTGTTATTTTATTTCCAGATGTCTTTTAGGTTCCAATAAGTCATTTCCTTTACTTGTACATCACCCTTCTCAGTAAATAACTCAATACCTAGTCTATCTTCATTCGGATAGATACGACTTGTTATGGTCGTTTGTCCATCATTCGCAAAGATTTCAATGGAAGATCGATCAATAAATACACGTAGGGAAAGCTCTTTATTTGTCTCAAGTATTGTGTTTCTAACACCATCTTCCACTTTTCCTGACTTGGAGCAATCAAGTGTTAGCTGTTGTTTATCTAAGTGATACGTTAATACTGTTTCTTCTTGGTTAACTCCACGAATCTTTAGACCGACAGATTGAGCATTACAATTAGTTAAGTCAAACACAGCTTTCACTTCAAGTAAATCCTCTTTCGTTTCTATCAAATAGCTTTCAGAAATGGATTGATTTGTACACTCATTGTGTTCAGAATCTCGTAATAAGATTAATTCCTCAACAGGATTCATTAAAATTTTGTTATGATCCCCTAGCGTAATTTCGCGTGGTAATGTTAAAGCTCCACACCATCCATCTGCTTTAGTTGGCATGTTTGACTCCCACATATCCATCCAACCAATCGCAATTCGACGACCTTTATCATCTAATAGTGTTTGAACTGCATAAAAGTCATGTCCATTATCTAGTTCAGTAAATGATCCATGAACAAACTTGTTTGTTTCGTAATTATAATCTCCAACCAAATAACCTGTTTGGAATAGATTATTATATAAATCTCCATTTGATTTAATACCTTGAGGAGAGATCATTAGAATATATTTTCCATCTAATTCAAAGAAGTCCGGACATTCCCACATATATCCAAGTGAGCCGTCACTTTGTGCAAGAACGCCAATGTATTCCCACTTCAGTAGATCAGAAGAACGGTATAAAATAACTCTTCCGACATTCTCCTTCGTCGAATTTCCTAAAACCATGTACCAGGTATCATTGTGCTTCCACACCTTTGGATCACGGAAGTGATGTGCACTATCTACTGGTGGTTTAGCAATAACCGGATTTTCTCCAACTTTCTCAAATGTTATGCCATCCGTACTGACCGCAATATTTTGATTTTGATAGAAGAGATCTTTTTCCTTGTCTGTAAAGTGATGTCCTGTATAGATTAGGGTTAGTTCACCATTATTATCAACGGCACTTCCTGAGAAACATCCATCTGTATCACAAGCATCCCCAGGAGCTAAAGCAACAGGCAAATGCTCCCAATGAATGAGATCTTTACTTTTTACATGGCCCCAATGCATAGGCCCCCAATTTGCATCATATGGATGGCATTGATAAAATGCATGATATTCCCCTTTATACTGTGCGAAACCGTTCGGGTCATTAATCCAGTTAGCTGGAGCCATGATATGGTAACCTAATCGATAACGATTATTTATTTTTTCCTTTGCATTCTTCAGTGCCTCTTCAGCCTGTATAATTCTATTAATTGTTAACATCCTAACATCCTCCTATATTATCTTTCGTAACCTTTCCACATTGCCATTTAAGCCTTTTCTTTTTTTAGAACCTTTTAAAGTAAAGATTGAAATAATGGTAAAACAAAAAACCATGATTCCCATGATGAGATAGGTATTACGAAATCCTACACTGTCATATAATCCACCTGCAAGTGGTGAAAGAATAGATGCACCTACCTGAGAGGCAAATTGGAAACCAACTAGATAAAGCACAGAAGATAGACGGGTATCGAAATTCGCTGCTAAATATTTAAAAATAGCAATTAGCATAATAGGCAATTCTAGAGCATGAATTAATTTCATCGAAGAAATTCCGATTGGCCCAACAACAATTCCAGAACCGATGATTCGGAAGGCCATTAAAAATCCTGCTAGAATTAAACTATTCTTTACACCAAACTTATTTACGATAAACGGAGCAAGAAACATCATTCCAGCCTCTAAAAATACTTGGAACGAGTTTAGATATCCGAATACTTGATTGCCTAACGATTCAGTCGGAAATAAAGAGGCGTAATAAAGAGGGAATTGCTGATCATAAACACTGTATACGCATGTCACCCCAATAATGTACATCATGAAAAACCAGAAATCTTTTAATAAAAAAAGTTGTCCAACGTCTTTTAATTTAATAGAATCAGCTTTATTCATCTCTTGATCTGTCATTTCTATTTTCACAGACATAATAATGGCCACTAATATGATTGCTGAAACAGATGCAACCCAGAAATTGATATTTGGATTAATATTAAACAGCTGTCCTGCAAAAAATGTAGCTGCCGCCCACCCTAGAGAACCCCACATTCTCGATTTTCCATACTCGAAATCATATTTACGGCTAATCTTCTCAATATATGATTCAATCGCTCCAATACCAGCTAGAAAAGCAACTGCTAAATAGATTCCTCCAACAATCGCGCCCCAAAAGACATTGTATTTTAATAATGGTCCATAGATGAAAATATAAAATGGTCCTACAAATACGAGTAGCAAACTAATGAAAGATAATATTTTTTTCTTTAAACCTATTTTGTCAGATATATAACCATATAGTGGCTGCATACATAAGGCGAAGATAGCGTTTACAGAAAAGATAATACCTGTAGCTGACCCACTTAAATTTATTTCTTGTCCTAACCAAATGGAAAATAAAGAGTAACTAGAAGACCAAGTAAAAAAGAAAAAGAAAAAATACGCACTTAACATCCAATACAGATTTTTTGAGACTTTCAATTTAATTGCTCCTTTTACTAGACATGTGTAAAAAAATGAATAACTAGTTAACAATATGAAAAAGAAGAATTAGAAATGTGAATTTAAGTCCATACATGGTTGTTAATGATGATACACTCTCTATTTAATGCCTGTACCTGAACCACCAATTCCCTCTAAAATATAACGTTGAGCCACAATATAGATAATAATCAATGGAACGGTGGATATCGTCAGTACAGCCATGACTTGGTTAGTATACACCGGATCTGTACTATTAATTGCTGTAATCGCAACTTGGATCGGAAATTTCGACTTGTCTGTCAAGACCATCAGAGGCCAGATATAGTCATTCCAACTTCCGATAAAAGCCAATGTCCCAACAGTGGCAACGGCTGGTTTAGACATCGGTAGCATGATCCGCCAGAAAACTTGCCATGTATTTGCCCCATCCAATTTTGCCGATTCAATAATCTCTGTTGGAATAGCCATAAAAAAGTTCCGGAACAAATAGATATTGAATGCCCCTGCCAACGCTGGCAAAATAACCGCGAGACGTGTATCCACTAATCCAATGCTATGAATAATGGTAAATTGAGAGATTAAGATAGTTTCAAATGGCACGATTAAAATAGCTAATAAAAGACCAAACAGCACTTTTTTTCCACTAAAATTAAGTTTAGCAAATGCATAGCCCGCCATCCCATTGATAATTATGGAACCAACTGCTACACACAAACCATAAAACAAACTGTTGCCGATATAACCTAGTAAATGAAATCGTAACAGAACTTGCTTGTAGGATACAAACCAGTCTGATGGATGAAATGATGGCAGGAAAGCCTTAATGTTGCTCATATCGTTATAAATTTCCGCTTCTGGCTTCATCGAGGATGCGACCATCCAAAACAGTGGAAAAATAAATAGCACTGCGAGCAAAACCAGGCAAATGTATTCTAAAATCGTTAGAGGCCCGAATTTCCGTCTCATTAGTCTTCATCCTCCTTCACCAGTTTACGTTGCGTAATCGTAACAAGTCCGATAATCGTCCCAAACAAGAGAGCAATTGAACTGGCATAACCAACCATACGGTCCGTAAAACCAGTTTGATAAATATAATAGACAACCGTCATGGTGGAATTCACTGGTCCACCTTGCGTCATAACCATTGGTTGAACCAACAGCTTGAATGCGCCAATTAATGTGGTAATAAATATAAAAATTGAAGTTGGTTTCAACAAAGGTAACGTAATGTATATAAAACTTTGCCATTTATTCATTCCGTCTAACTGTGCCGCCTCATAAACATCACCAGGGATATTCTGCAGTCCTGCTAGAAAAATCAGCATCTGAAAGCCAGCTCCTTGCCAAGCTGAAACCACAACAATTGTAAATATCGCCTGCTTAGGACTTGTCAAAAACGGTTGCGCTGAAATGCCGAAGTATGTGAGGACGTTGTTAATAATCCCTTCATTTGGATTCAACAAATACAACCATAGAACAGAGATAACGACAAGTGACATGACAACTGGACTAAAGTAAGCTACTTTAAAAAACGTGTTTGCTTTACGTTGTTTATTTAACAGGAGGGCCAGCCCAAGAGCTGCCCCTATCTGTAACGGGATCACCCAAACGACAAATTCCAGTGTGTTCACCAAGCTTTTCAGAAAAATTGGGTCCTGGAATAGATTGATGAAATTGTCCAATCCGACAAATGTACGCATATCTGGTGTCAATAAATAGTAATCGGTAAACGAATAATAGACTGACATAATAGACGGAATAACAAGGAACATCGATAAAATTAACAACGCCGGTCCCAAAAACGTATATGCAACTACATTTTCTTTCCACCGAATTTTATTCTTGGTTCTTCCTTCTGGTCTCAGAAATGTATAGACATTCCTATTTTCTTTCCATCCAATTTTACTCATAGTTCCTCCTTCTAATTGGCCTTATCGATAGCTGATTGCATTTCTTTCGCATGTGTATCCAATACTTTTTGGATATCTTTATTTTGATCATAGAAGCTGATGTCATCGATTGTTTGTTGGAAAGCACGGGTGACTTGCGGATAAGCCGGTGTAACGGGACGTGCGTGTCCTGTTTCTTTCAATTGTTTCAGGAAGACATTCATTTGATCTGAGAACTCTTTTGCCATCACTTTTTCAGAAGAGTATCGGACTGGCAGTGCTGCAATCGTACGGCTCAGTTCCAGATTCGAATCTTTGTTTGTCATCCAGTCAACTAATTTTGCAGCCCATTCTTTATTTTCGGACGTTTGGGTCATCGCAAATTGCCAACTACCTGAAGGAGAAACTAGTTTCTTTGTTTTTGGTGATACTGGATATGGCATAACGCCATAATCTACCTTTTGGTAGTTTGTTTTCATATCAGTTACTGTCCATACTCCACTAAACTTCATTGAATATTTTTCCGTTTCAAACGCTTGTTTGACTGGCGTTCGTGTCGTATAACCTTCTTTCAACATTGTTTGAATAAAAGTCATCGCTTCAACAGTAGGTTTTTTATTGAAGACACCTTCTGCTTTCTTTCCATCTTTCGAGATGATATCCCCATCAGCTGACCAGACAAACGGAGTTAGCGCATACGTCAACATTTCGTCTTTCGACTGTAATTGCATATCAATAGCTGGTTTGTCGTATTTATCTTTCAACGTTTTACAAAGAGCAAGGAATTGGTCCCATGTCCATGGATTATCAACTGTTGGTAGCGTATTCAAATCTACGCCCGCCTCTTGTAACATTCTTTTATTGTAGTAAATCCCAACAGATGATTCACTAACACCAATTGCATACAGCTTGTCTTTATAAGTTCCTTGTTGCTTAATACTTGGCAGCAAATCCTCTTGATCTTTTACATACTCATCCAATGGTGCAATGACACCAGATTTCGCGTAAGCAGCTGTATTTGGTCCGTCCAAAGTAATAACATCCGGCAACGTGCTAGTTGTAAGGGCCGCGTTTACTTTGTCTTCATAACCACCGCCATTTCCGCTACGTGGAATAAATTCAATTTTAGCTTTGATATTGTCAGAAGAATACTTCTTATTGAAGGCCTCTAGCCGTTTTTTATACACTTTTCCTTCTTCATTATCATCAGATATGTGTACCCACATCGTAATCGTTTTTTTACCATCACTATTAACGCTTTCGCTTTTGCTACAGCCCACCGCAGCAAACATCAGTAATAAAGATATACTTACTAGTAGCCATTTCTTCATACCTTTCACTTCCCCCTCATATGTCTTTCGTCTTAAAAAAACTTATAAAAGCGCTTTCAACAGTAGTTTATGTCAACCGGTTACATATGTCAACCGATTGACAGTTATTTTTTTTGAAAAATCAGACATTAACTTTCGTGTAGTTTGTCTCAAACTCTTGCACATATTAGTACTTTTCTCTAAAATAGGTGCGTGATCAGACTAATCTGAAATTATTTTATTATAGGGTTTTCCTAGTAGGTGACAGATTATGATATGCTATTAAACAGTTTATTAATGGATTTTTCATTTTTATAACCTTCGCCCTTTATACAATATTGATGCCAATGTTTAAGAACCAACTGAAAAAATCTCAGTATCCAATCAATGGACAAATACATGAAAACTTTATTCAAATGAGTAGTTAAAAAAGTTAAATAATAATGGATGTTTCTTAATAAGGTAGGAGGACATGAAATGAAGCCTAACATTCACGATGTGGCAAAAATAGCAGGTGTTTCATCAACAACAGTTTCCCGTGTATTAAATAACCGCGGTTACATAAGTGAAAAAACAAAAGAAAAAGTTTATAAAGCGATGGAAGAAATTAATTATTTCCCAAACGATTTAGCCCGTTCTTTATTTAATAAACGAACTAATTTAATAGGACTAATTATCCCAAATTCAAGTAACCCATTTTTCGGTGAACTTACCTTTCATATTGAAAGTATCTGTGCTTCATTAGGCTATAAATTGTTACTTTGTAACAGCTTAAACCGTATAGATAAAGAAGAAAAATATTTAGAAATGCTCATACGTAATCAGGTAGATGGAGTAGTCGTTGTGACATATAACCGAGGTATACTAAATTATGAGAAGCAGAATCTTTCTGTCGTGGCAATTGACCACTACTTATCGAAAAACATCCCTGTTGTTGGCTCTGACAATTATAGCGGAGGGAAAAAAGCTACAGAATTATTACTAATGAAAGGTTGTCAGTATATTGTTCATATAAATGGACCAATTGAGCTGCAAACACCAGCAAACTTAAGAAGAAAAGCGTATGAGGATGTTATGAAGGAACAGAGTAGACTTCCAATTACATATGAAGTTTCACATGGTCAAAGTCATCAAGAAGTAATCTCTAAGCTTTTTGATGAACATCCAGAAGTAGATGGGATCTTTGCAAGTGATGATTTAATCGCGGCATCTGTTATAGCTGAATCTAAAAAGCGCGGAAAAGATATACCAACGCAATTAAAAGTTGTCGGTTATGATGGAACAGAAGCAGTTCAAGTTTTACTGCCAGAATTGACAACCATACAACAACCAATTGATTTAATTGCCAAGACAGCAATTGATATTTTATTAAAAGAAATTAAAGGTGAATTTAACGATTTTCCGTTGGAGACATATCTGCCTGTTAAACTT
The DNA here is from genome assembly GCF_041956845.1 of Peribacillus sp. RS7. Classification (NCBI taxonomy): domain Bacteria; kingdom Bacillati; phylum Bacillota; class Bacilli; order Caryophanales; family Bacillaceae; genus Peribacillus; species Peribacillus sp. RS7. Next base: position 6,115 of record NZ_CP168136.1, on the reverse strand, counting down.
TTAGAAGGTGGAACGACTTAATTTATTGTCTTTGTATGATGTTTTTTAGTGTGGGAATTTTGTGATAACTCCAATTAATCTCTCTTTTATTTTTAACGAGACTGAAAAGTCCCTTTAAATGGAAAATTTTCACTAACCCCTGTGAAGCCCATAGAATGCATTAACTCCATGGGCTCTTCTTGTTTAAAAAACTTCTCATTCTTTGCTGATTGATCGACTGTTAACTCTCGGTGACCAGTTGGTGATTCTGCGGAACTCACAATTTTAAGCTGCATTTCAAATTTTTATGTCACTTCTTTAATAGTGACAATTGATCCAATCCCTACTTCTTGTATATTTGTATTTTTAATTGTTGCGAAATCATCCACTGAAATTTGATACTCAGGATCTTTTTTTAAATCACAAAAATTTCTGCTCTCTTGAACTTTTTTACTAACCTCTTTCCACCTTTTTTCTTTTAAATAAAGTAATTCTTTCTTCAACGCATCATAACCAGTTTCCGTATCCTTTTCGTCAAGTAGTAAATATTCCTCTTCTTTAAAGGTGATAGTATTTGAAAACTTTAACGCACGTTAAAAATAGGTGATTTAATAAAAAAACAAAACGTTCGTAAAAGTGTACTTTTACGAACGGGACTTTTCTTCCCATATAGGTAAAACAGTTGAATATTTTATTTCTCTGAGAGCTAGGCTAGTTTGAATTTTTGTAATGCCTAGTTTATTTAACTTTCTAATAAATATTTCTAATTCCTTCCGATCTTTGTTAGCCACTTTTAGAAGATAATCATACTCACCTGTTAAACAATGACACTCTAATACTTCTGACATAGAAGCTAATGCCTTTTCCAAAACTTCCAGTTTTTCAGCTTGATGTATATTCGTACTAATAAAAATGAAACATAATAAATCAAAACCTAGCTTCTCCTGGTTTAAAATTGCTACTTGTGCATTAATAAACCCTTCATTTTCCAAACGTTTTATCCTTGAATGTATAGCTGGTGGAGATAATTTGACACGCTTTGCAAGCTCAGTATTACTTAACTGTGCTTGCTTTTGTAGTAAATCTAAAATTTGAGTATCAATATCATCTAGAACCTTGCTTACGATAGATTCCACTTATAGTCACCCCTTTTACAATTGTTCCAAAAACAGTATCACTCCAATAGCAAAACAAAATTTAATTTTGTTTATCGGCAATATTTATTAATATTATTTTAAGTTTCTTCTATTATACAAAATAATATATTAAGTAACGATCTAAAATGTTAAAATTATTAATAAATAATTATGAAAATTGAAATGTCATTGTGCACAATGGCTTCGATCTTTTTACTTAAACAGTGAAAGATGTAAAGGAGCAAAATGAAATGCAATATTATTATTTTTCGTTATTACTTTTAACAAGTTTGTTATGGGGTGGAAACTTTGTCGTTGGAAAGTCGCTTGTCGAACATGCTTCTCCGATGACGTTGACGACTTTAAGGTGGATCATTGCTATTAGTTGTCTTTTGCCAATTGTATGGTGGAAAGAAAGAAAGATATTTCCCCCTCGTAGTGCAATCCTTCCATTATTTTTGATGGGGATTACAGGTGTGGTTCTATTTAATCTATTACAATTTGTAGCATTAGAGAAAACTTCCGCCACTAATGTTGGGTTAATATCAACATTAAACATGCTTTCAATTGCAATTTTTTCATTTTTCTTTTTAAAAGAAAGAATTAATATTCCACAAATATTTTCTATGTTTTTTTCGCTTTTTGGTGTAATACTTGTACTTTCAAAAGGAAATATTGATCTATTCCTTTCATTACGTTTTAATACAGGTGATTTATATATGATGGCTGCTGTATGTGTTTGGGGGATTTATTCCGTTTGTAGCAAATGGGCAATGTTAACAACAACACCCATGATGTCAACATTATATTCTGGTATATTTGGACTTATAGTTATTCTCCCGTTTAATTTTTCTGATTTTACAGTGTCAAATATAAATACTTCTTTCATACAATCTATTTTATATACAGGTGTTATCTCAACTGTAGCATGTATGGTACTTTGGAACATTGGTGTACAAAAGTTAGGTACAACTACATCAGGTATTTTCTTGAATTTTAATCCTATTTTCACTGCAATTTTAGCTTTTCTCTTATTAGGTGAAAAAATGACGTGGGTACAAGGAATTGGTAGTTGTATTGTGATTATAGGTTGTTATATGTTCTCACATTTTAAAGCGAAGGTGATTTTCAAGAATTCTAGTCAATCGCAATTGCAAGCATGATTTTTAATCAAAGTCCTAAAACGTAATATTTATCGTGATTAATTTTGTTATATACAAAAAAGCCTGATCCAAGGTGGATACAGGCTCGTTTGTTCATTAATAAAACTAGAAGGCGTAGCCTTCCCTTACCCATACTTCAAGGTATTCAATGAAATCGAAACGAAAGCGTAATGCCGTATACCAACTCAGTCGGCAATGTATGAAGCGTGGTTAATGAATCGGTCAATCCCCGGGCGTGTAGAATCTACAATGCTGAGAATGCATTTAGTCCAATCATTCCATCCTGTTCAGCAATTGTTTTGATTTGATCGTCCGAAAGATTTTGCGGAAGTTGCACAAAGATCGGGCATTGGGGTGTGAGGCAAAGTATAAAAAAGGAACCGTCCCCTTGAAATAGGAATCATATTTGAACAAGCCGACCAATAAAGGTCGGCTTTTTTCTTACTATTTTTATCAAAAGGGGACATAGCAGTAACGCATCCGAATCGAAATAAGAGGTACTTAAATTGGTTATTACATGTTATGTCTAAATTTAAAAATGTCAGCAATATTACAATTTATGAGTACTTTATATTGGCTCCTAACTTGATGAATTGCATTTTAATTGTGCGGTTTCTTTTCCCTTAATCCTTCAATGTCCGATTTACCTCCTTTACCCATCCCGGTAAATATCTGACTCCTTGATCCGCAATGTGATTTCTGCTTGTTTTACCTCAGATGTCACCTCAATCTTTTCTCCCCGTTATCAAGAGATAGGTATTTAAAAATGTTCTGTGTTTAAAAATGGGTGTTGTTATTTGGTTTTATCTAATCCAAAAAAATTCTAGCCTCATAAGATAAAGTAATGTTTTATAAAAGGAGGGTACAAAGTTGGGTAGGGATAAAAAATGTAAGGATTGCGGTCATAGTAAATGCAAATGCTCAGCTAAACATAAACAAAAGGTAGAGCAAAACGTTGAAGTGAAAGTAAACGTAACTGATAATGATAAAAAAGGTAATCAGGGGCCTTAAGGCGCTCAAGGGGCTTAAGGACCTCAAGGCGCTCAAGGGGCTCAAGGTCCACAAGGTGGTGGAGCAAGTACTATCTATTTAGCTTCAGATGACGCACTTCCCAACAATAATTTCTTTGGACTAGGTGTAGATGACCCGGATCCTACACGAACAAATGTAGTTATAGCACAGACATCAACCATTACAGGTTTCGTTTTCAGTATCCGTGATGAACCATTAACCGCAGCGCAATCAATAACAGGTACGATATTTAGAAGCACCGATTGTGGTGTTACTTTTGCCCGCACAGGCATTAGTGTAACGATAACAGGACCAAATCCAGGCAATTGTTGTGGATCTACAACCGCTAGTGTAGTTGTCAACCAATGCGATCTATTAACTGTACAGGTCACTAGGGTCGGCTCAGACGCAGCCTTAGAGGAGGGTGCAGCAGCCACCATCTTATTATCTACCCCTTAATGCCGGAAAAGAGAATCTCTAACGTATGCTATGGTAAAAAGTCGTGATTATTTATTTTTTTCAGTAACAAAGGGTTTTAAGTTGCGTTTGAATTAACGACACCGTAGCTACTAGGGTACCGCTTAATCGATTTTACACTGTTGGTGGCATTCTATCGGTTAAACTACTCGACATCAATGGTCCAACTGTATTTGCTGGCACGGATTATCCAGTATAGCGAACGATAAGCCTAGATATCATGTCTGCAACTAGGTATTTGAAGTAAATAGAAAAAACCTTTGTTTGCAGGATAAACAAAGGTTTTTTCATGTTTTTAATTCTTTTACAGTTTTCCACATAATTGAAAGTACAGCTTTAAATCATAAAAACTTTAGGATTCAGGTACAAAAATTACAACCAGTTAAAAATGTAAAAAAAACCTAATGAAAACTGGTCTATGAAGCAATTCCGAATAGTTAAATAATTAAATAGGAGACCAAGAACTTCAATGCGCTAGTTCAATCATTCCATTCGCTGCACTTTATTCCTTTAGAAAAAAGGTGCCTGATGTAGGGTGATTTGAACAAGACACCTGAAATGGCAGTTTGCCCTTAATGTAACGGTATATGTATGATGTTCCATGTTCTGGTTTTACTTTTTGAAACTTCATCTTATATGGCACTTTTCTTTATTGGGGATGGCCTCTAAAGGGGCGCTATAAGGACTCTTAAAAAAAACCTCCCTATTTAGCACCTTTCATAAGGCCCATCCTAGGGCCTGTACAACTGTACTACGTAACGTCATACGGTATCAGCAAGGCTACTATCATAGGGGGGAATTGGAGGATTGGAATAGTATATTATATGCTCAATACTCCAATCAGTACCGAATAGTAATACATATCAGCACCAGCCCGCGATACCCGCCCCTCATACTCAACCCTTGTTGGAGTACGTACCCTTTTCAGCCCAGAAAGGCATAAGACGACTTGCGGGAAATCTTGTTTCTAAGAAGGGAGAGGCTGGGTGCTAGATTTAGAAAGCAGTACCAATCTATCGAAAGACAAAAAGGGTCCGCATTTCTTTACATAATGAATGCGGGCCCTAGTTATTTTACGAAGATACTCTGAATGAGAGTCTTTCTTCTTTAAAGCAAATTATTGATTCTTCTCATAAAGTCTTCCATAACGGTGGATAATTTCCCCTTGGCTTCGTTCATCGAGTTTCCTTGAACTCCGAAATAAAATTTAATTTTAGGTTCAGTTCCGGAAGGTCGTAAACATACCCATGTGCCATCTTCAAGAAAGTATTTTAATACGTTCGATTTTGGGAGTTTTATGGCCTCTTCCCTATTTGCCCTAAACGTGTATTTTTTCCTACTGAGATAATCCTCTTGAACCACTACTTTATGACCATAAATTTGATCTGGTGGATTTTCACGGAATTCATTGAGAATCGCTTGAATTTGTCTGGAACCTTCAATTCCTTTTAAAGTCAATGATCGCAAATCTTCCAAGTAATATCCATATTTCTCAAAAACATCCAGTAAACCTTCGTACATCGTTTTCCCTTGCTTTTTGTAATAGGCACAGACTTCCACTGCCAGAATGGTCGCCTGTATGGCATCCTTATCACGAGCAAAATCTTTGATTAGATATCCATAGCTTTCTTCATAACCAAACAAGAAAGAATGTTCTCCACTTGTGTGGTATTCATTGATTTTTTCAGCAATGAATTTAAATCCAGTTAAAACATCTACCGTTTTTAAACCATTTTGCTCAGAAATCGCCCGTCCTATTTCTGAAGTCACGATAGTCTTTAATACGACTCCATTTGCTGGAAGGGTCCCTTTCTTTTGTTTTTGGGAAATTAAATATTCCAAAAAGAGAGCACCTGTTTGGTTGCCTGTTAATACGACATAATCTCCAGCATTATTTTTCACGCTAATTCCGAGCCTATCCGCATCCGGATCGGTGGCAATCAATAAATCAGCGTCGACACGGTTTCCAAGCGCGATGGCCAATTCAAAAGCAGCATGTTCTTCTGGATTAGGCGATTTAACAGTAGGAAAGTCAGCATCGGGCATTTCCTGTTCTTTAACAATATGGACATTTCGATATCCTAGATCATGCAAAGCACGTTTTACGGATTTATTGGCTGTACCATGAAGCGGTGTAAACACAAGCTTTACATCGATTTCATCTGCTAACTTTGGATCTTCCGGAATAGTGAGCAAATGCTCATTATAAGCAGTATCCAGCTCTTCCCCAATGATTTGAATGAGCCCTCTGTCCTTTAGGATTTCTTCTTCCTCCACTACAATGGAAAGCTCATTTTCAATCGCGTTCACGTAATTAATGACCTGATCCGCCGCTTCAGGAGGTAGCTG